>NZ_RSCK01000024.1:0-89125 GCF_003991895.1 Chroococcidiopsis cubana SAG 39.79 | reverse complement strand
GACAAGGGGGACAAGGGAGACAAGGAGGATAACTACAACCATCAACCACCTACTACCAACTACCCATTACCAATTACCCATTACCATGAACCAACCGATTATTTGGATACACGGAGATTGTCTGAGTCCAAAAAACCCTGCACTGCAAGAATATGCCAATTCGCCTGCAATTTGGGTTTGGGATGAGGCTTTAATTGAGGAGTGGCAGTTAAGTTTGAAACGAATTGTTTTTATTTATGAATGTTTGTTGGAATTACCAGTTGTGATTAGACGAGGTGATGTGGCGAAAGAAGTGTTAGCTTTTGCCAAAGAACATAATGCTGATTCAATTGTGACAGCAAATAGTCCTAGTCCCAGATTTGAAACAATTTGTGATGAAATTGAGCGATCGCTAAAACTTGAAGTTCTCGAAACCGAGCCATTTTTTGAGTACGATGGTTACATCGATCTGAAACGATTCTCTCGTTATTGGAAAGTAGCAGAAAGATATGTATATGGTAGGGGGCATTAATTAACGCGCTCTACTTATTCCCCGTAAAAGTTACCCCTTGAATAAAGTAGCGATTGAAAAAGGCATAAATTAGTAAGGCGGGTAAAGTGAATACCATTGAAGCAGCCATGATATAGTTCCAATAACTAATGTATTGTCCTTTAAATGTATTCAAACCTAAAGGTAAAGTAAACATTTCTGAAGTAGAAACAATCATTAACGGCATTAAAAAGTTATTCCACGAACCTAAAAAGATAAATATAGTTTGAGCTGCTAAGGCTGGTCTAGCTAAAGGTAAAACAATCTGAAAGAAAGTTTCTAAGTAACCCAAACCATCTAAGGCAGCAGCTTCTTCTAATTCCTTGGGAAAGTTAACAAAAAACTGCCGCATCATAAAGATGAAAGTTGCATTGACAATATTCGGAACAATTAATCCCTGATATGAATTTAACCAGCCTAAAGATTTTAGAATTAAAAAACTAGGAATTAGCGTGACTTGAGCTGGAACCATTAAAACTGCTAAAATACAGAAAAATAAGATCTGATTTCCTTTAAAAGGAATGCGAGCAAGGGCATAACCAGCCATTGAGTTAAATAAAAGGTTGAAAATAGTGACAGTGCTAGCAACTACAACACTATTAAATAGCCAACGACCAAATAATGGTTCTTCTAGAAAAATCTTCTGATAATTTTCTAAAGTAAAGTTTTGCGGAATCAAGTTCAAGCCGCCAGCAATAATTTCAGACAAGGGTTTAAATGAAGCAGAAAGCGCCCAAGCAAAGGGTAAAAAAGTTGCGATCGCATAGACAATCAAAATCGCATATAAAATTGGAATAAAAGATATTTTTCGGTTTGCGTTCATTCGCATATCCTTTGGCAAGGCTTACACCTATAGCCTTTTTCAAATGGCTGAGATACAAGATCTGTAGGGGCGCACAGCTGTGCGCCCCTACGAATGTATTCCATCATAATGAGAATAGCTATATATTCGCAATGAGTTTTCTTAAATATATACTCATCCCTCTTTTGTTACCTTTGAAGCAGTAAAATAAAAATCTCCTGTTTCATCTAGGCATAGGACAATTGGTTTGTCCCCAACTGATGCTTTAATTAACTGCAATCTTAGTTCTCGCAAGGCTTTAATATCCCTGGCGTGTATCTCGTAAGAAACGATCTAATTCTTGTCCATCAGATAGACCAACAATCCGGGCGATTGCTGGAGCGCGATTTTCGTTTAATTTTAGAAATGATCCCTAGATGCAGAAACTTAAAGGCTTCAAAATTTCTCACATCACAGAAAAGATTTCGGTACGTTTGGCAATATTCGTCGATCAACGCTACTGTCGATCCTGGCTCTCTACGCTCAACCATAGTCGCAGCCTAGCTTCTAACACTTCCTTCCCTATTTTAGTCTTGTCAAAGCAACAAAAGAGGGATTAGTTCAAATGCAACAGACAGCAGACAAAAGAGATTAGAGGGGTGACGCGAGCCGCATCTCAAGTCACGATCGCGACTTCTCCGGTGTCTAAATCGTATCGTCCGCCAACAATTTTCAATTTACCTTCTCCTACTAGTTGCATTAAAAGATCCGATCGCTCTAATTTTTTCACTTGATATTGCACGTTTGCCACAACTGCATTCTCAATTAAATCGCTTTCCGATTTATTATTTGATTTGTGATTAAGTTGCGCGTTAGCGGAGCTTAACGTAGTTATCGCAGGTTCGATCGCTTTAGCAAAACTACTAATTTGACCTGGAAGTGGCTTACCTTGTACTGCTGCTGTAACTGCACCGCATCGTTCGTGACCTAATACCATAATTAGGGGAGTCCCTAACATAGCTGCGGCATATTCTAAGCTGCCAAGTGCTTCAGTTGTGACAATATTTCCAGCAATCCGCACGTCAAATAAATCTCCAATTCCCAAATCGAATAGGATTTCTGCCGGAACGCGAGAATCAGCACAACTTAGGAGAGTAGCAAATGGATGCTGTGCGGTAGCCACTTCATGCAAGCGTGTCTGGGACTGATGCGGATGTCTCAGCTTTTGCTGCACGAAACGCTGATTTCCCGCTAGCAATCTTTGCAATGCTGTATTAGGACTATCGGGTTCAATATCCTCTATAACTACGGCTTGCGCCGATCGCGCGTAACCAAGTAGGCTACTTGCAGCAACGCTAAAACCAACACCCGCTATCTTTAAAAACTGACGGCGATCGATAAACTTATTCTGACGACTCATAATCCTTCCTAACAAAGCAAGTAACTAGACAGCAGCACGCTAGCCACCAGCCACTAGTCACTGATAACTGATAACGTTTGTACAGACGTTACATGTGTCTCTACAGCGAAGCAATACATCTAACAGAACGAATCTCCATCGCATCGGAGATATAACAAGCGCCACCGAATTTATTCAAAACTGGTCGAATATTTTCTATGACTGGCTTCACTTGCTCTGGCATACAAAAAGCAATGATATAGACATTATCTAATTGCGTTGCGTCTGCACCAGGACTTCTACCAACCACGTTGCGGATCACAGTGTGTGCGATGATACCTGCTTTATCCAAGCCTGCTAAAATTTTTGTCAGTTCTACCGAATCCGCGAGGACTTCTATTCTCTTCACTGCGTGCATAATTTTACCCCCAAAGCAGATTGATGCCGTACAAATACAAAGGAATTCCCACAATGATATTGAAGGGAAATGTCAGTGCTAGAGCGGCAGTAACGTAAAGGCTGGGATTGGCTTCTGGTAGCGTCATCCTCATAGCAGCTGGAACCGCTATATAAGAGGCACTCGCACACAATACCGAAAATAACAGTGCATTTCCCTGCGGCATCCCGATCGCTTTTGCTAAAAGTATGCCAATTGCCGCATTAACTATTGGTATCAATATAGAGAAAGAAATCAAAAATGTACCAGTTTTACCTAGATCTTTGATTCTTCCAGCAGCAACTAATCCCATATCTAACAAAAAGAAGGTTAGGACTCCGTAAAATATGCCTTGAGTAAATGGCTCTTCTACCTTCCAGCCTTTTTCTCCTGACACTGCACCTATTATTAGGCTACCAACTAAAAGAAAAACCGAACTGTTCAAGAAAGCTTCTTGCAAAACTTCCGACCAAGAAAAATCGCCATCTTGCTTGTCGATCGCAAATAGTTTTACCAAAAGCAGTCCGACAATAATTGCTGGGGATTCCATCAAAGCTAAAGCCGCTACCATGTAACCGCTAAAATCAATCCCTAGTTCAGTCAGAAAAGAACCAGCAGTAATGAAAGTGACAGCACTGATAGAACCATAGGTAGCGGCGATCGCAGCTGCGTTATACAAGTCGAGCTTGATTTTGAGAATAAAAAATGTATAAATCGGCACGATACAAGCCATCATTACCGCCGCCAAAAGGGTGAGTATGACTTCTTGACTGGCTCCGCTTTTGACAAGTTCGTTGCCTCCCTTAAACCCAATGGCAAATAGGAGATAAAGCGAAAAAAGTTTAGGTAATGGTTGAGGAATCTCTAAATCCGATTTGACAAAAACAGCTAACATCCCCAGAAAAAAGAACAGCACTGGCGGACTCAGAACGTTAGACGCAATCAAGCTTACATCCATTCCCACCTCTCCTTGAATCTGCGGGAACAGACGCTCAAAACAGTTTTTAACATCACAAAACTTAATATTTTATGTTAAATGCGATCGCCGGACAATAATCTAGCAACCAAGGTGATTTGACTATTCTAATTTGGCAATTTCTACCAAACAAGAACAGCATGAAGCATAGTTTATCAGAAGATGCAACTATTTCTACATTTGCCAGCACTCATTTGTCAAGAAAAGCGGCACTGCAAATCTAACTTGCAAATCTAACTATTGTTGAAACTGAGACAGCAACCACGCGCTAACTCTACCATGATTCATTTGACGAGTTCGCCGCAAAGCTTCTTCTAATAAAGCAATTTCTAAACCTAGTAAAACTTGGGATTGTGTAATTCTTCTGCTACCACCATTTGCTACAGAAAAGGCAAAAATTTCAATATTTTTTACATCGACAATCCAATATTCTGCGACTCCTAACTGTTCGTAAAGCAGACGCTTTTCACCTTTATCATCTGATATAGAAGTATTAGCCACCTCGATTGCTAAAGTCGGTGGTGGATAGAGATCGAGATTAATAATTGTCGTTCCCCAAGGAATTGCTTCAGCATTGCCACCAATATAGTAAGACACATCGGGTTGTGCTTCCCGAACACCTGTTTTCCGATAGGTACAGTTATCTTTACCATTTAAATCTATGCCTGTTATTCCCGCCCAGAGGTGAACGGCATGATTAACTATTGAATGGTCGCTGGCATGGTCGTTTCCCACTGGTGGCATTTCAATTCTCATCCTCTCGTTGAAATAATAACCCTTGGCTTTCTCTAATTGCGGATTTTCAATTATCTGAATGTACTCATCCCAACTAGCTTTCACCCAGGTATCTGTTGGTAGCTCGATCTGCGGGATATTCATAAATCACCTCAGCACAACTTGCTAGATTTGACTTTCAAGAGTTATTAATATTTTCTCCGATCGCACTTGGTTTGATTTGAGCTTCCAGTTGTCGTTTTTGGGCTAAAAGTTCTTGGATTTTACGATAGCGCGCGATCGCTACACTCAGCTCCAACAATTGATCCATAGGACAAGGATAAGACCATTGCTCACCGGAGGCATCGAGACCGCAAACGCGATAGCTAGTTGGAGATAACGAGCGATCGCTGGATAAATCTGGACGTTCAAACACAATTTCTTCGATCTCGTCGTCCGATGCTGAAGCAATCGGATCGGCATCGATCCAACCATTGACAATTGGACCCTCGTAGTAGAGCGCTTGAATTTTCTGTGCTATCTGTTCTAGAGTGGCAACTGGTGCAGATCGTGGTTTTTCTACTGGAGTTTTGGTTGCTAAAGATGGATTGACACTACTAGCAGAAGATAGTTCGGGTAACTGAGGCGATTGGGGACGTTCGCTCTCGATTGCTGACGGTGAAGGTAAATCGACTTTTGGCGCTACTGGCAAAATCTGAAATGAGATCGGGCGATCGGTAACAGTAGACGGTTCAGTAGTAGACTGCTTAAGCGTCTCTAGTTGGTCTAAAGTTGCGTGAATGCGTTGTAGTGCCTGTTTCATGTGTTTATATTTAGTAGCTAGTGGTTAGTGGCTAGTGGCTAGTAGTTAGTAATCAATAGGGTGTAGGGTGTAGTGAGTGGTGCGTGTGTTAATTGCGACTTACGACTTACAGCAATGATGCCAACTTCTCCTTCGAGTCGAATTGTACTCGTTACTGGACCAACTAAATCTGGTAAAAGCGAATGGGCAGAAACTCTAGCAATGCAATCTAGAAAATCGGTGATTTACATTGCGACGGCTCAAACCAATGCTGACGATGCTGAGTGGCAACAGCGGATCTCTCAACACCGCGATCGCCGTCCTGCTAGCTGGTTAACCGTAGAAGCTCCAGAAAACTTAACCGAAACAATCGCCACAGCTCCCTCCTGTTGCTGCTTGCTAGTCGATTCGCTAGGAACGTGGGTAGCGAATTTGCTGGAGCAGGATAGCATTACTTGGGCAGCAACGGAGCAAAATTTAATCTTAAGTTTAGAGCGCTTAGACAATAAAGATGTAATTGTTGTAGCAGAAGAAGCTACCTGGGGCGTAGTGCCAGCTTATTCAAGCGGCAGGTTGTTTCGCGATCGCTTAGGTCAATTAGTCCGTCGCTTAGGAGCTATTGCCAACCCCGTTTACCTCATCGTCGGCGGACACGTCCTTAACCTCAGCCTGCTGGGTTCCCCACTACCCACCCCTTTAAACGAGAAACGATAGCATAGAGTCAGTTGTCAGCAAGAGAGTGACTAGTGGCTGGTGACTAGTGACTAGATGAAGAATTCTACTACTAGCCACTAGCCACTAGCTACTAGCAACTCCCTACTCCCTACTCCCTTTTCAACATGGCATCCACACAAGACGTTAGAAGATATCTCGCATACTGGTTTCAGTTAGGTAAGCATGTCGTCATCCGCGACGGACAAGAACGCTTGCTACCACAACCAGTGATAGAAGGCGATCGCTACAGCCAAGCTTTTGAAGAGTGCTGGCAACGCATTAACGCACCTAATGTAGGGGACTGCTACTTGGAGGCAACAGAGGAATCAGTAGCCGATTTACTCACGCCAGAGTGGGATGTGTCTCCTTGCGCCCGTTGTGCTATGCCCGTACCCGTGCGTAATGTGGGAATGCCTCCGGCTTGCTGTCCTTGCAATGACTTACTGAGTTGGCCCAACCTTGACGTTCCGCAGCCGCGATCGCCAGTCAACTCCCAAGTAAAGCTCAAAGATATACAACAACGGCTGATGTCAATGCGCGATCGCGGTTAGATAGCTTAAATAAATTAGGCACGCAGCTCAACTAGACCTTTGCCGCTTGCTTTTCTCCCTCTGGTTGGCGACGACGGGGAATTTCATAAGTTAAAAAGTCGTGTGCCATTTCAGTGTTGGGAAAGATCGCCCGCGCTTCCTCTAAAAGGTGTTGTAATTGAATGTCATTACCAGGAGCATAGCGAGGGCTAAAATGTGTCATAATTAGCAGCCTCACTTGGGCAGCTAATGCTGTTTGTGCTGCCATCGTTGATGTGGAATGCAAACGTTGAAAAGCGAGTTCTGCATCGATATGAGAAAATGTCGCTTCGTGAATCAGTACGTCCGCACCTTGGGCAAGAGCAACCGCCCCATCGCAGAAAATTGTATCGGTGCAGTATGCTAGCTTGCGCCCTTGTTCTGTGTCACCGCATAGATCGACTCCCCGAATGACCCGTCCATCATTGAGAGTTACAGTTTCGCCCCGCTTCAGTTGACCGTATACTCTCCCAGGAGGGATGTTTAACGCTTTGGCTTTTTCGACATCGAACCGCCCAGGACGATCTTTTTCAGCAATCCGATAGCCAAAAGCGGGGACGCGATGCTCTAAGAGATCGCAACTCACTGTAAATTCTTCATCCTCGTAAACCATCCCAGGCTGTACTGTATGGACGTGCAGCGGGTAAGATAGATGAGTTTGAGAATAGCGACCGCAGGCGCGGAGATACTCTTCTAACTTTGGTGGACCGTAAATATCAATTCGGTGCGGACTACCCGCTAAACCACAGGTGGCTAGCAATCCCATTAAGCCAAAAACATGATCGCCGTGCATGTGAGTGACGAAAATGCGGTTAATTTGGCTAATTTTTAAGTCACTCCGCATAATCTGATGCTGAGTTCCTTCCCCACAGTCAAATAGCCAGACTTCTGCTCGTTGCGGTAGGCGAAGGGCAACACTAGAAACATTACGCGATCGCGTCGGTACGCCGGAACTCGTTCCTAAAAATGTAATCTGCACTGCGGCTGCTGTCGATCTACGACATGGCTGACGTATTCTTTATCTATACTGCCACGCGATCGGCAATCGTAATCCGCGAATCGGGGGATGGGATGTATTTTGACTTCTGAGTTGGAGACTTCCCTTTTGCCTCTCCTCAACCTAGTCGAATCAAGACCCAGTACGATTAGTTTTAGCTTTAGTATTTGGTAGATTCAGGTTGGTCGAGTTTTTGACATACTACAGTTGTGTTCTTATTTTTAGGTTTTTTAGGGCGATTTTAATTACAAAAACGCTTTTTATTAAGATAAATCTAAATATTACCTGTTTTTGCTAGTTTTTCTAGTTGATAATTACTGCTATTTTAATTATTAATAACTGTTTTTATTGGTATGGTAGCTGTAAGCTCAGAAGGTTGTAATACCTCCCTATCTCCAATCTCATTTTCCGTGGTGCAGCTACAGCGGCAAAACCTGTGTCGAAATTTGCAGTATTGCCCTAAAGCCGTGTCGAATTCGAGCCAGTTTGGGTGAAGTTAAAGTTTTTCTTTCACCAAATCTATATGTATCTAAAAATGCTTAGTCAACTGTAATTTTACTGATATTCAGTCTCAGTAAAACTCAAAAGTTTATGAATCTGCGGTAAAAATTCTTTCAAGGGGTGTGAAAGTTGTGGTAAACTCTTAGCGAGCGTTGATATATATGAGAGGAGGAATACAAAAAAAAGTAATGATTAATAACTCAATTTTTGGCGATCGAACTAGCAAAGTTTAAAGATGCTGATGGAAATGCTGGCATCATATTATTGATTTATCTACAACGTTAAAATCCATTCAATTAAAATAGAGCGTATTAGCTTTTTCTGAAAAAATGGACGAGCAGCTCGGTCTAATTAGGCGAGCATTTTGTCATTAGTGCTAAAGATATCTAAGCACTAGATTTCTCATGTTTTTTCAGATTTCAAAAATATCGCGGTATCCTGAAATTGGGCGTAAAACGCCTGGATTGTTCGGCTATTTACTCCAATTGCAGACTGTAGCGATCGAAAGCAGAGATAAGTATTCGTGCAAAAATTGCATCTAGTATCTGCTGCAAAATCTTAAGTAAATGAAGCTTAAACCCTTCAATTTCCGAAGCACCTGTCAACAAAATGAAAATCATAGTAGAACAAGTATCCAAAGCTTTATTGGAAATCAGAAATCGACATTTTATTATTCTCGACACCATCGTATTTTCAATCGCACCAATCCTAGCACTGAGTCTGCGCTTGGACGAACTCAATATTATTGAAACCCTTAACACATATGGGCTGCAATTAGCGATCGTCTCTACCGTATTTATCATTGTAAAACTAAGCATCTTATATAGTTTTGGTTTTTATCGACGGTGTTGGCGCTACGCTAGTATTGACGAGCTGACGCAAATTGTCATGCTGACGTTAGCAGCGATTGTCCTCGAAACAATAATTGTCTATACCTTTAATAACTGGTCTAGTTTTTCCGCTGTCTTGCCGCGATCGCTAGCGCTGCTAGATGGAATGCTCAGCCTAATCTTCGTAGGTGGACTTCGCTTGAGCATTCGAGTGGTCGAAAGAGCAAACTACAGGCAAGCTCAACCTAAAAGTAGCGAACGCTTGCTAATTGTTGGTGCAGGTAATGCAGGCGTGACAATTGCCCAACAGATGCAGCAGAACCCACACTTCAATCTTTACCCCATCGCTTTTATCGATGACGATCCGGCGAAATTTCAATTAAGAATTCGCAGTTTACCTGTAGTTGGCGATCGCCATCAGATCCCGAAAATTGTTCGATCCTTGCGTGTCGATCGCGACGCGATCGCCATGCCGAGCGCCCCTGGCGAAGTCATTCGCGAGATCTTAGATATCTGTCAATCGAGCGGCGTGCGTACCAGCACTTTACCTAGCGTCAGCGAGATCGTCAACGGTTTCAACGGTCGCGTGGCGATCGAAAGCATTCGCGAAATCAAAATTGAAGACTTATTGCGTCGGGAACCAATTCAAACAGACGGGCAGAAAGTCTCGCAGTTATTAACAGGTAAAAAAGTACTCATCACTGGCGCAGGTGGGTCGATTGGTAGCGAACTTTGCCGTCAAGTCTTTCGCTGTCGTCCCGCAGAAATCATGCTGGTAGGACACGGCGAAAATTCGGTCTTTTACATCCAACAAGAATTGGAACGAGTCATGGAAGTGCTGCGGCAAGACGGCGCGATGCAGGGATATATGCCACGCCTGCGCGCTTTTATCGCCGATATTCGCTTTCCATCGCGTTTAGAGTATGCTTTTGACCAATTTCGCCCAGATATCGTTTTCCATGCTGCCGCGCACAAGCACGTACCCCTGATGGAGGTGAACTCACCAGAAGCGATTACCAACAACGTCTTGGGGACGAAAAACCTGCTCGATCTTGCACTGCGATACGATGTCAACCAATTCGTCATGATTTCTACGGATAAGGCAGTTAACCCAACTAATATAATGGGAGCCAGCAAGCGGACTGCCGAAATGCTCGTTCTGCAAGCAGCGCAAAAGAGCGGCAAACCTTATGTTGTCGTCCGGTTTGGTAACGTGCTGGGGAGCAGAGGTAGTGTCGTGCCTACCTTCAAGCAACAAATTGCTAAAGGAGGACCGATTACCGTTACTCATCCCGATATTCGACGCTATTTCATGACAATTCCCGAAGCCGTGCAATTAGTATTGCAAGCGGCGGTTGTTGGCTGTGGCGGAGCCATATTAATGCTAGACATGGGACAGCCAGTGAAGATTGTGGATCTAGCGAAAGATTTGATTCGGCTGTCTGGATTGCAGGTAGATAAGGATATTAAAATTCAGTTTACGGGGTTGCGACCAGGAGAAAAGCTCTTTGAAGAACTGTTCATCCCTGGCGAACAGTACGAAAAAACAGAACACGAAAAAATTCTGATTGTCAAAAATGCCAGTAACTTTACGCCAAAAACTTTAAATTCTTTGGTAGAAGCACTGTGCGATGCCGCACGGCAAAATGATGCTCCGGCGATCGCCTTCTTATTACAACAGCTCGTACCTGAATATAAGCCACAAAACTCTCCAATTCCCAAACAATTACCTGCAAGCCAAGAAAAACTGCTGGATGAACTTATCGTTCCAAGATCGAAGCGGCAGCATATTCTAGATACGCCTATTGCTGCACTCGATCGCCAGTCCAAAATTCAGCTACAGGAAATTGAGCAAGCATTCGAGCAGGGTGAATTTGAGATTCACTACCAACCGATTGTTGTGTTGCAAACCAATAGAATTGTTGGGTTTGAAGCACTCTTACGCTGGCAGCACCCCACGCAAGGGATAGTTTCACCTACGGACTTTATTTCTGCTCTAGAAGCAACAGACGCGATTTCAACTATCGGCTGGTGGTCGTTGCGGCAAGCTTGTCAACAGCTACGCCTATGGCAAGAGTGCTATCCCAACATTCCTTTGACTGTGAGCGTGAATCTTTCCAGTACCCAGTTCGCCCATCCAAATCTCGTGGCACAGTTGGGACTCGTTCTGGAACAAACTGGATTGAATCCTCGAAATTTGCGTCTGGAAATTCCTGAAAGCGCAATCTTATCGGATATTGAATTTGCGAACCAAAGGGTAATAGAACTCAAAGCATTAAATGTAGAATTACAAATTGATAATTTGGGTATTGGCTATTCATTTTTGAGCTTACTGCAAAGGCTCCCCAATCGCATGTGCTATGAAAAATTCGATCGCCTCAGCGTCGATCGCTCCCTCGTCAATCAGATTGATACTGATGAAGAGAGCTTGGAGATTTTACGGACAATCGTGGCGATCTCCCGCAACTTGGGTGTAGAGACAACGGTAACTGGTGTAGAAACTGCGGCTCAGCTAGCACAACTCAACGCTTTGGAATGCCAATACGGACAAGGCTACTTTTTCGCCAAACCCATTAACAAAGATGCTGCCAGTACGCTGATTAATTCGCAATTGCAACCCTTGTAATCAGTTGTCAGTTATCAGTTATCAGTTGTCAGTGTAGAGACGTTACATGTAACGTCTCTACTTACTGGAGATTAGTGGCTAATAAAACTCTGATTCAAGCTCCTGCCACGGATCTAATTCTAGAATTGGATCGACTTCATCTAATTCGATATCTGTCGGGCGATCGCTCAGAGGAATTTCTGTGGCTTCAGGGAAAATAGACGGTAGTTGAATTACAGTTGCTTCTCCTGCATTACTGCCATTCTCATCAAGTTGAATTTCGTCAATCAAAAATTGCTCTTGTAGGTTTTGGCGATCGGAGATTGCTACATCATGAGCATGACTAAAAACTGTCTCGGCTAAGTCTTGCCGAATTACATCTACTTCTTCCAAAATCAGTACGAATTCTCCAATCCGTAATATATCTCCAGGTTTCAGGAGATATTTTTGATTAACATCAGCTAATTTACCATTAATTATTGAGCCGTTTCTACTTCCAATATCAATAAAGTAATGATTGCCACCTTGCTGAAGAAATTTTCCATGTAAACGGCTAACATCAGCACTATCTAAAACTAAACTTGCAGAAGAAGAGCGACCGATCGAACACTCTTTTTGGAAATTGTTTGTTGCTAGGAAGAGATTAACTTCTTGCGTTTCATTTAGCTTGCGAGAATTAAAAATTTTAATTTGCATAAATCAAAATTCAAAAATCAGAAGTCAAAAGTAGTTTTTCTTCCTCAGCTTTCTCAGCTCTCTCCTACCCTAATCTCTGCCATAAATGACAGTAGCCATACTCTCTCTTGATAAAATACCCAAATCGAAAGGTATGTTAACTAAGTTTTTGATTTGTTTTGTTAATTTTTCTAAATGTAGGGTGACATTGCCCACCTGATGAAACTATCTAAGGATTATGCAGGCTAATTTACGTTTCTTGGAGATTGACCAAGAAGACACCCGTAAGTGTAATTATTCCACCGACTATAGATAACAAACTGGGTAATTCTTGCAGCCAGATCCAGGCGATCGCAATTGCGAGAAATGGCACGAGATAAAGATAGCTAGCGGCTTTGGCGGCAGAAATTTGCGATAGGGTGTAAGTCCAAGTCATATAAGCGATCGCAGCGGGAAAAATGCCTAAATAGGCGATCGCTAAAGTTGATTCTAAGGAAGCTAGCCGCACTGATGCTGTATCTGGTAAAAATCCTAGTAACGCGATCGTGCCACTCCAAATTGTATAAGTAGCTAACTCAAACGCACCGTACTTTTTAAACAGCGGTTTTTGTAAAATGAAATAAAATCCCTGAGAAATGGCAGCTAACAAAATTAGCACCGCGCCGAAGTTGAAGTGAAATCCTCGTATTTCTCCCAGTGAAATTAAAGCAGCACCAGTAAAACTAATGACAATTCCCAGCCATCCCCGTGCTGTCAATTTTTCACCCGAAAAGGCTGTGGCTAATAAAGCAGTAAAAATTGGACTAGAAGCATTCAGAAGACTCGCTGCGCCTGCGGTGACAGTTTGTTGTCCAAATGCTAAACATAAATGGTAAGTGCTAATCCCTAAAAATCCGCCAAGGGCGATCGCGGGTAAGTCTTTCACTTGTGGCAAACGCATCCGCGTCAGATATGCATAACCTACCAGGACAAGGGAGGCGATCGCAAAGCGCAAGGCAACTAAATGTTCGGGGCTGTAGCCGCGTAAACCTGCCCGCACGCCAGCAAAGCCAGAACCCCAGAGGATGAGAGTTACCAACAGAGCAAATAGTTTTTTATTCACGCTGCATGATAGCCCCCGTCTACATACAGCACCTCACCTGTGATGTATGAAGTTGCATCGCTGGCAAGGAAAATATATGCACCAAGAAATTCTTCTACTTTTCCTCGCCTTCCCATTGGCGTAAATCTCGTTACCCGTTGCTGATAAGTGTTGTTTTCGTCGTACTCAACGCCTGCCATCATGTTGTCAATGTATCCAGGCGCGACAGCGTTAACTCTCACTCCTTTTTGCGCCCATTCCACAGCCATTGTCCGCACCATTTGATTAATCCCTCCCTTAGAAGCGGCATAAGGGACTAACCCGGGTATTCCTACAGCGCCAGCAATAGAAGAAGTCATAATGATACTACCAGCGCCGCGATCGAGCATTTGTTGGGCGGCGAACTGGGCGCAGAAGTAGTATCCCCGCAAGTTAATATCGATAATTTTGTCCCATTCTTCCGCTTCGTATTGCTCGGCAGGTTTAATAATATCGATGCCAGCATTGCAAATTAAGATATCGATCGCGCCATAATGCTCTACTGTTCGGTCTATGAGTTGCTGGCAACGATCGCGTTTACTGACATCAACTTCAACAGCATAGACTTCTAAATCTTGTGACTGAAACTCGCGTTGAGTTGCTTCTAGTTCCTCTAAATTCCAAGAGGAGATAACCACTTTTGCACCGCGATCGGCAAAACCTCGCGCAATAGCTTTGCCCAATCCTCTACTAGAACCGGTGATGCAAACAACTTTACCCGCAACGCTGAATATATCTGCCATGAGTTGTTGGAGACCGAGTAGATTCTCATCATCTCAACATATCTCAAATCTAACTTGAGTTCAACATATTGAAAATTTAATATATGGAACTCCACTCTGAATGTTTCAGTAACTCATAGCACCGATCGGCTAGTTCCTGAATCTCGTTTGGTAGCTGTCGATAGTGATACCAAAAATCAGGAGTCGCACGATATCTCATAAGTCAGTACAACGTCCTTCACGTAAGTGTTGCAGTGCCCGTTGAGCCAGACGATCGAGCCGACCTGCTGCGACATCTTCCTCAAACTGCCGATCCCATACTGCTGCATCGAATTCTGCAAACCACGCTCGGAAATCGGCAAGCTCCTCTACTGATAGTTGGCTGACAGCCTGTTCGATTTCTTGCAAATTATTCATACGAAGGAAATTTACAGATGACTGAACCCTTTTGATGATAACGCTCCGCCGTACGCATAACTAACTTCTCCGCCTACCCTTTTCGACTCTTGAAGAAGCGATCGCCTTATCGGAAGGTAGCCAGAATTGAGGGACGAACATCAAGCCGTTTAACAACTATGGCATGAAGCCAAACATTCCATAACATCATGGAAAATGCCGTGGCTAATGCCGCGCCAAAAATTCCTAACCAGTGGATGCCAATTAGGTTTAAAACGACATTTACTAAGGCACTAATTCCCATCACTGATGCAGCAGGATTTTGGTTGCCTGTCATCATCAACAGGTATCCCACCGAACCCGCACCCACGTTTACGAGTTGCCCTAGAATCAGCACGATCAGCGCTCCTCTGGCTGCTGTAAATTCTGTCCCGAATAATTGCAGCACTGGAACGGCAAAAACAATGAGTCCGATCGCAATTGCCAATGCCGGATAAAACATCCACCGCGCAATTGTAGATACGAGCTGCTGCAATCCTTGGCGATCGCCTTGAGCGTGTAGCGAAGCGATGATGGGAGCAAAAATTGCATTGACAGCGGTGAGAATGAAATGAACCCACAGCGATGTTTTGAGTGCTGCACTGTAAATCCCCACGGCTTTAGCTCCTAGCATGGCTCCTAGCATGAGCGTATCTGTTTGGCTCAACACAATCGACGAGCCATCAAGAAACATCAATGGCAAGGCAACTCGCCACCATTGACCGATTGCATAAGCAGGAACAGCTTGAGAGATTTCTGTAGTTAATTCTCGATAAAACAGAAGTGCTTGAACTAACAAAACCAGTAGCAGTGACAGAATTGAAAGCGCGATCGCCTCTGTGCTATTTAAATTCTCATGTAGCTGCCAAATAAAGGCAATGGCAATTAATACTAACGGATAGGCGATTAAGTATGGAGCATAAGCTAGGGTAATTCTTTGAAAGGCTCTAGCGATTTGTTGCTGAAGAATAGCCAATGCCATCAAAGGCACACTCCAAACACCAAAAATCAGCGATCGCGAATGCTCTAACCCGTAATGTATTGATAGCCACTGCAATACAATCGTGCTGAATATGGCTGTAATCAAACTAGCGATTAGCGTTTGTTGCCAACTTCCCCAAATAATTCCCCGCAAATGTCGCCAATCTTGCTCGAACTGGTATTTGGGGATAAATCGTAAAACCGCAGTCGGCAAACCCAATCCGGCGAGAAAAGCTAGAGAAAGACTGAGGGCGATCGCATAATCGTAAATTCCATACTCCGTGACTCCCAGCCACCGGGCAAGCAAAATTTGAGATATATAGATCGCGATCGCGCTGAAAATTTGGACGCTCAGCGCCGCCCTTGCACCTCGTACCAATGTGTTTAGCAGATCGGATTGCTGGTGTTGTAGCCAAGATTCAAATTTGGGCAGATGAGGCATCAATCGCACTCTTGAATTCTAGATGCTACAAATATACTACATAGCCGTACTGATTAAAAACGCTTGCCATTGAGCATCATATTTCGCCTTCTCTGTTGCCGATAGAAAAGTCGCTGCCAGCGTGTTGAGGTTAAATTGCCATAGTTCTTCCCATGAAAACCCTTGAGATGCTAGCGTTAAATATTCGTTATTGAGACTGGTAGAAAACATTGCCGGATCGTCAGAATTGACAGTGCAATAAAGTCCTGCATCTACCATTTGACGGATCGGATGCGGCTGTTCGCGTCCCACAACTCCAAGGCAATAGTTACTTTGCGGCGAAACCTCCAAGGGAATTTGACGCTGGCGGAGTACCTCAACCAATTGCGGATCGTCTAAACAGCGAATACCATGACCAATTCGTTCGGCTTGCAAGCTATTCACTGCTCCCCAAATACTTCTAGTTCCGACGACTTCACCAGCATGAGCCACGACTCTCAATCCTTGCTGACGCGCTTGGGCGAATGTTTCGGTAAATAATTCCGGTGGATAGCCAACTTCAAGTCCTCCAACTCCCAACCCGATAAATAATCCTCGCTCTTTACCTTTCAAGACAAATTCCAGTACACGAGTTTGAGAATCGGGAATTTCACGGGCAATATCGGGAATTAAGTTGACTCGAACGCCATACTTTGCTCGTCCCGCTTCAAGTCCAGCGGCGATCGCATCTAAAATCGCTTCATCTTCAAACTTTTGGGTCAAGAAAGACGCACTGAGAGAAGCTTCGGTATAAACGATATTTTGTTCTGACTGCCGCTGAAAGAAACGCTCAATTATCAACTTGTAATCATCTGGAGTTTGCAAGCAGCGCGCAGCAGCAGTGTAAACCTGAATAAAATGAGGAAAACTACGAAATTCAAAATACTCTTTCCACTCCCCTAAAGAATTAGCAGGCAGATCGACTCGATGGCGTTGCGCCAACTGATAAAACGTCTCAGCATCCGTCGCGCCTTCAATGTGGACGTGGATCTCTGCCTTTGGCATCGCTTGCAGTCGGGCAGCGAGGACTGAAGAAACTGTAGCTGGATGCTGCATGAGTTTAACCTTTTAGCTATCTTTTCGCTTTTAGAGCGATCGCGAAAATTCGCATCAGCTTCTCAACTTATCGCAAGCAAACAATAATTTCAATATATTGAATTTCGTCCTGTTCTACTGCGACTGGAGCTACAAAACATAAACGAGTAATGCCCGTGCTTCCTCCGCGCCAATATTTTGAATCTGGTGATGAAGATCCGCAGGATATCTCGCTGTATCGCCTGCGTTTAGAGTTTGCTCGCATGTACTGCTTTTAACTAGCAAATTTCCGCGCAAAACAGTTAAATGCTCGTAACTACCGGAGGCGTGTGGTTCGCTCTCCAAACAGGCATTGGGTTGCATCACCAGTTCGTACCACTCAGTAGCACCAGCAGATGAGATCGGGCTTAAAATTCGTAACTTACACTTACTATCTTGGCTGGCGATTGTGGGGGTATGGTGCGATCGCATCACCTCAATTTTCGTAGGCGCGATCGCGGTTTCCACATGCGCTTGACTGACTAACTCGGTAATACTGACATCCAAGGCATGGGCGAGACTCCATAAAGTGGCGATCGTCGGATTTGTTAACTCTCGTTCGATCTGCGACAGCATCGACTTAGAGACGTGAGAGCGTTGAGCGAGTTGTTCCAGAGTCAAATTACGGCGTTTGCGGATAGATTTAACGATCGCCCCGATTGCTGGTGGGGAAGGCTGGCGGGTCATCTATAGTAGCAGTACGATTGTATTTTTTACTCTAGGAGATTACAGCAGCAATTCGCCAATGCCGAAGTTGCAGTAACTCAAATTAACCCCCGCAGCAAGAGCAGGAATTTGTAATTGCTTTGTTAGAGTGAAGAGAGTAGCCCTACTTGCAATTCGATCGCCCCTCAGAATTATGTCCCAACAACCCGCACGTATTTGTATTCTCGGTGGCGGCTTTGGCGGTTTATATACGGCACTACGCCTGAGCCAATTACCTTGGGAATCGGAAAAACCAGAAATTGTCCTAATCGATCGCAGCGATCGCTTCTTATTTTCGCCCTTGTTGTACGAATTGCTCACGGGTGAATTGCAAACTTGGGAAATTGCCCCGCCGTTTGTCGAACTCCTCGCCTCAACTGGGATTCGCTTCTGCCAGGGTGAAGCAGCAGAAATCGATATTTACGAACAGCGAGTTCGGCTGCAAGATGGAATCGAAATTCCCTACGATCGCCTAGTACTAGCTTTAGGTGGTGAAACGCCTCTAGATATGGTTCCTGGGGCATCCTCCTATGCTTTCCCCTTCCGTACCCTTGCCGATGCCTACCGCATGGAAGAAAGGCTGCGGTTACTTGAAGCATCTACAGCAGATAAAATCCGCGTGGCAATTGTAGGGGGAGGATATAGCGGAGTAGAATTGGCGTGTAAGCTGGCAGATCGTCTTGGTGAAAGAGGACGCTTCCGATTGGTAGAACTGAGCGACCAAATTCTCAGAACCTCCCCAGAATTCAACCGCGAAGCAGCCACAAAAGCATTGGAAAAAAGAGGGATTTGGCTCGATCTCGAAACCAAAGTCGAGTCAATCGAACCAAATGCGATCGCCCTGGAATATAAAAATCAAGTCGATATTATTCCTGTAGATATTGTCGTTTGGACGATAGGCACGCGAGTTGCGCCAATCGTGCGATCGCTGCCGCTCAAACAAAACCAACGCGGACAACTCACGGCGACATCGACATTGCAAGTCATAGATCGTCCCGAAATTTTTGCTTTAGGTGACTTAGCTGAATGTCGCGATGCCGCAGAGCAACAAGTTCCCGGTACTGCCCAAGCTGCCGTACAACAGGCAGACTACGCTGCTTGGAATATTTGGGCTTCCTTGACCCACCGTCCTTTACTTCCCTTCCGCTACCAGAATTTAGGGGAAATGATGACTCTAGGGATTGACAGTGCCACGCTTACGGGTTTGGGAATTAAGCTAGAGGGTCCTCTCGCCGCGATCGCCCGTCGTCTGGCTTATTTATATCGACTGCCAACTCTAGATCATCAAATTAAGGTGGGCATCAACTGGATTACCCGCCCGTTTTTGCAGGGACTAGAAGAGAGCTGAGGGAGCTGAGGGAGCAATTCTGGTTCCACTAGCCACCAGCCACTGATAACTGATAGCTGTTCTTACAACAACTGAGTCAGGAGAAATCCCAATCCGGCGCTAGCTATGGGTACAGATAAATTATCAATGCCGTACCAAGAAAAAGCTTCTAGACCTGTAGCTACCAAAGCAACTACAAAAGCCACGAGCCAAACTAACGAAGAATTACCATGTACGGCTACGAGAATGGAGCTACTCACAATGTAGCTGACTACAGCCATAGTCAAAGAGCCTTCCCAGCTTTTTTTCACACCTCCGACCGTGTAGACGTGCTTTCCGTAACGCTGTCCGATTAAAGCTGCGAGTCCATCACCCCAAGTCATGATGAGTATGCCCAAGGCAGCGAAGTAGGGTTTCTGTACTGCCCAAAACCAAGCGACCAAAACGCCGATGCTTACAGCGTAGAAAAACGTCCCTAAGCTCTTGCGTCCGATACTGTTGATTCCTGGTAGAAGTGGCAAGCGATAGGATAATAAAGTCGCAATACCTGCTAATACTGATGCGCCAATCCCTACCCAGGCGGGAATATTTAATAACCAAGCGAATAAAATGACATTGCCAGTACCAATGTGAACGATTTTCCGCACAATTTCGGGATCGCTATTTGCGAAACGGCTAACTGCACCTGCGATCGCCAGAACAATTCCGAGCCAAACTCCTACCACCGCTATCTGTAGCCAGAGAGTAGGAATTCGAGCCAGTAGCGGAAAATCAGCCATCAAAGACTCAATCAAAACAGTCATAAAAGCTACTACATATCAAATGTAGTAGATTTGGGATACACAAGGAGAAGTCAGAAGTCAAAAGTCAGAAGTCAGAAGTCAGAAGTCGCAATTGACCGATCGCTGGTCACTGGTCACCGATCGCTGATAACTCCTTGCTGGTTACAAATGACCAATGACCAATAACATTGGAGGAAATTATCGATGTTGAAGATCGGATTAATTTGGTTAATTCGGGGCTATCGAATGTTAATTTCTCCTCTATTGCTGCCATCGTGTCGGTTTCATCCTACCTGTTCTACTTACGCCATAGAAGCGATCGAACGTTTTGGCGCTTGGCGGGGTGGAATTTTGGCAGTGCGACGCATCTTACGCTGTCATCCCTGGCATCCAGGCGGCTACGATCCTGTACCAGCAGGGAGGGAGCAGTTATCAGCGACCAGTGACCAGTGACCAGTGACCAATTATCAGTCACTTACGACTTACGACTTGATTAAGGCACGGTTTTTGTTTGCCAGTTGTATAAACTTCTGGTGTTTCCGACTGGAAAACGGGCGCGTCTGCGGATTGGGCGGTTGGTGCGTCTGGCGATCGCGGGTTTGACTCGTCTAGAGATGGGTTGCAATCGCCTTACAGTTGTTCGTCTCACAGTCGTTTGTCTTATCCTCGATTGAGGACGGGAGGTAGGAGTTGCGATCGCGGTTCTAGAGCGGTTGGGGCGGCTGCGGGGGCGATCGGTAGTTTTGGGTCTAGATGGAGTTACGACGGGCTGCGTTCGCGATTGGGGCGGTTTTGTTGCCGCTCTAGACTGTTGCGGTGGGATAGCGGTATTGGACGCTAAAGCAATTTTAATGGCTGCTTGTTGGGCAAGAGGAGCGATCTGCTGTTGCCAGTAGGGATGAATAGTAACTTTTCTGGTAGCTTGGAGGACATCTTGCCACTTACCCACAGCGGCGGCGCTTTTTGCTGCCTCCCAAGCGGCGCGGTTGTTTTGCCAGTCTCGCTGCCATTGGGCAATTGCAGTTTGGGCTGTTTGATAGACGGGGTTAGTGATGGGAATTGCTTTAACTAAGGCGATCGCCTGTGGTAAGTTTCCTGCTTCGTAATCGGTTTTCGCTTTTTCTAATAAACGGTTCGTCCACTGCGCGATCGAAGGTTTAGCTACGGGATAAAGCGGATCGGTGCTGGGAATTTGACTGCTTAGGGCGATCGCAGCCGATAGATCGGTGGCAGCTAGCTGCTGTGCCTGGGCGAGGCGACACTGTTGAAGTCCGGCTTGAAGTTTGGCGTTGGTACTACTGTGAGTCGATGCTAGATCGATGCACTCTTGGTATTTTCTCGCAGTTTTGAGCGCGTTCATCTGCTCCAGAGTTTGCTCTGGATCTGCGACTGGATGCCAATTCGTTACGTACATCGCTGCTACGCTTGCTAAGACAGCCGTGAGTGCTGCTCCCACGCGGAGGGGATAGCGCTGTCGCGTTCTGGAGGCTTTAGCAGGAGTTGACCGATCGGGGTTTACTAATGCGATAGCGGGCGGGTCGGGTATCCGTTCTAGAACTGGTATTGCTTGGGTGGCAACCTCGGTAGTTGGGTTCGTGTCGAGTCCTGCCATCGTCACAGTATGAGTCTCGGCATGATTTTCAGGCAGCTCGGTTTTCACTTCACGCTCTATGCCTTTAGGTGTGCCAACCAGAGTCAGATATTTCTCGACGTTCGACTCGTTGAAGTGAGATGCAGGTGGCGGTTGAATTCCTATAACTGGTTGCAGTAATGTGGGAAAATTGGCGAGTTGGCGCAGGGCAACCAAAGCAGCTACCGCTGTTTGATAGCGATTTTTGCTGTTGTAGCGCACCATCTTGGCGATGACTGCCCCCAGTCCCTCGCTGACTTTGGCATGTTGTCGCCACTCAATTTCGCCAGTGTCTGACTGTTCTGCTAACTGGGAAGGATTCATCCCTGTGAGAGCTTGAATGGCGATCGTGCCGAGGGCATAAATATCGCTATTGGGTTGAGGTCTACCTTGACCTTGTTCTGTGGGCATGTAACCAGGAGTCCCGATCGCGATCGTGGCTGGCGGGCTATTTTCCTGTTGCCCGGTTCGCGTAAACACCTGCGTCCAAACCTGTTTGACTGAACCAAAATCTACTAAGACTAACTTGCCATCTGCAATTCGCCGGATCAGATTGTCAGGTTTAATATCACGATGAATTGCTGCGTGAGCGTGGACGAAAACCAATATTTCTAGGACTTCTTGTAGCAGTTGGTAGACTTTACTTTCTTCCCAGCGATCGCCTGGAAGTAATTCTTTGGTAAGAGTATGTCCTTGAATGAACTCTTGAACGAGGTAAAACTCTTGGTGTTCTTCAAAATAAGCTAGTAACCGAGGAATCTGGTCGTGATTGCCGAGTTGCTCTAAAATTTCTGCTTCTGTTTGAAACAACCGCCTGGCATTGTGCAAAAATTTAGAGTTGACGCTAGCAGGCTGGAGGTGCTTAACGACACATCGAGGATTTCCTGGTCGATGCATGTCTTGGGCTACGTATGTTTGACCAAAACCACCATTGGCTAAAACTTCTACAACTTGGTAACGCCCGCCTAGCAACTTGCCTCTCATCACCTGAATTCCCAAAAAATTAAGATAATGTTACAATATTTACAAACTATCCACTTACTCCTACAGTAATAATTACGTATTTTTTAAATTAATTTTGAGCGATCTCAAATAGTGTAAGTCCTCAGAGCTTGCTGAGAACGGGCAGTAGCCAAAATTTAATTACTAAAAGTTTAATCAATTTCCTGCTTTCTCACAAAGATGTTATTTCAAGTACGTGAGTTCCTGAAAACAAAGCTAAAATTCAAAATCTCAACTCCAAAAATAAAGTTCCTACAACGCCCTCAAAATTGGTAATAGCATCTTTTCTACCGCAGTGTAGTCAACGAGACTATGTAGTGGAGAAAACGCCATCATTTTACGTTGTAAAGGTTCTGCTTTTCTTCCTCCTGCCTGCTTGCACTAGTTTGTGCTTTGCTTTTTGACAGCACAATTCTCAAAAAAACTGTTAATAATGAACTGGCTGTATGATGTCAGGAATTCAATGAAAGATTGTCAGGAATTCAAAATTTGCCTGCCCCCAATTTAAACTTGGCAGCTACAAGCAATTGCGTTTATCTTTGGTAAATTTATCCCTAGTAACTCTATTCCTAGTAAAAAGGTAGTTCAGTCCGTTCACTTTGTCTAGCCTCTGAGGATTTTTACTCAAAAAAGAGAGCGATTAGTCCAAAAACTATTTCTAGGTTAGCAATAATACAGCCAGTATCACTCCAGCTTCATCTATGCCACCTCAGTCTTTAGTTTCCATTGCTATTGCGATCGCCTGTCAGTTGTTAGTTGTCAGCTATCAGGGAGCAGAGAGCAGGGAGCAGGGAGGAAGAGAGCTGAGGGAGCTGAGGGAACTGGGGAGGCTGAGGGAGAAACCTCTCGCCTCTCACCTCTTGCCTCTCGCCTCTTCTCACGCACCACTCACCACTCACCACCCAATTACCAATTACCAATTACCAATTACCAATTACCAACTACCATTACTCCTAACTCGTCTGTGGCAGGGAAAATTTCAAGTCGATACGATTAGCGGTGGGCATCGACGGGCAGTTTATTCAGTAGCGTTCAGCCCGAACAGTCAGATGATTGCAAGTAGCGGTGGAGATCGGACGATCAAAGTCTGGTATTTGGCAGGGAAAAGATTATTGCAAACTTATATAGCACACAGAGATTGGGTGAGTTCTCTGGCGTTTATGCCCGACAAAACCGGACAAAAAACGATTCTTGCTAGTGGGAGTGGGGATAGAACAGTCAAGGTGTGGAATTTACGGCATAGAAGATTAATTCGTACCTTTGTAGGACATAAAGATTGGGTAAGTTCGGTAGCGTTTAGCCCGAATGGAAAACTTTTGGCAAGCGGTAGTGGAGATAACACCGTGAGGTTATGGAACCTCAGAACTGGCAAAGCCGCGCGCGTCATCAGCGAAGGCAGTGGAGTTACGGCGATCGCCTTTAGTCCCGATGGCAAAACCCTAGCTAGCAGCACTTTTTTCAATAGCGTCCAACTCTGGGATGTCGAGAGTGGCGAACTGATTCGTACTTTTACCGGACACAAACGTCCAGTCTACGCGATCGCCTTTAGTCCCGATGGCGAAACTCTTGCCAGTGGTAGCAATAACGGGCAAATGATTCTATGGCGAGTTGAAAGCGGTAAGTTACAAGAAACTATCAAAGCCCACAAAAAAGAAGTCACGTCGCTGTCTTTTAGCGCGGATGGCGACACCCTCGCCAGCGCCAGTGGAGACAAAACGATTAAATTGTGGAATCCTGCCAATGGAGAATTACTGCGCAGCTTATCAGATCATTCAGCTGGAGTCACGTGCGTTACCTTCAGCCCCAGAGGACATTTCGCTAGCGGTAGCAAGGATAGAACGATTAAAATTTGGCGAGAAAAATCTTAAATAAAGTCAAAAGTTAAAAGTTAAAAGTCAAAATCCAGGAGACAGATAACTGATAGCTTTGTAGAGATGTTACATGTAACGTCTCTACACTGATAACTGATAACTGAATAAATGAAACCTTACCAACAGATTCAAATTACAGAGTGTGGGGAACCGCTAGTAGAAATTCCTTTAGAAAAGTTTGCTGTAGAGTCACCCCATCCCTACCAATTACTAGGTGCGCCTTATCAAGGGCGATCGCCTTATCATCTTCGACAAGGCGTACTGAATCGCCTACTGCAAGCCCAAACCTATCTTCAACAATCTCATCCCCAGTGGCGCATTCAGATTTTCGATGCCTATCGTCCAATTGCCGTTCAACGATTTATGGTAGATTATGCCTTCAGCCAAGTTTTGCAAGCAGAAGGACTGACGGTAGAACAATTATCTCCCGACCGACAACAGGCTTTATGGCAGCAAGTGTATCAAATTTGGGCAATTCCTAGCACCGATCCCAAGACTCCCCCACCTCACAGTACGGGTGCAGCAGTCGATATTACCTTGGTAGATGCGGCTGGAATGACAGTAAATATGGGTTCTCCGATTGATGAGATGTCAGCGCGATCGCAGCCCGATTATTTCGCAAATAGCGCCGATCCTGTAGAGCAGGAATATCACGAGCGCCGCCAGTTATTGCAAGATATCATGCTCAAAGCTGAGTTTACGCGCCATCCTGGGGAATGGTGGCATTTTTCCTTCGGCGATCAAATGTGGGCATGGCTGAGCGATCGCCCTGTAGCTCAGTATGGTGGTATCGTGTAGAGACGTTACACGTAACGCCTCTACACGACTCACTTTTTAAGCTGATAAACCCCATAGCGATCGTCTTTGTAGAGTTGAGCTAAGAAGGTGCAACTAGCATTGAAATTTTGGCTTTCGGTGACGACTTTGTTAATTTGATAATCGGCTACGAGTTGTTTTAAAATGTCGCACTGGCGATCGCTTGGCGATTCATAAAATGCTTGTGCGGCTAAATTTCTTTCATACCACTCTAAAACTTCGACATCTTTGTATGGATGTGATTTAAAGTTAACCAGAATGGGAGCGCCTGTATAAACTCTAAATTTGCGTAACTCTTTATTTTTATTTGGGACTAGATAGAGATCTTCTTGTTGCGTTGTTTTTTTGACATAATTCAACATTGGAACGCTTCTATCTTGTTCTACAAACATTTGTCCTTGATTGTACAAGCCAAGCACAAAAACCATAGATATTGTAGCTAAACTCGCCGCCATCACCGAGCGTTTGTGTTTTACTTGAAAGTAGCGATCGAATAAGTAAGATACGAGCCAAGCAACTATAATACTAGTGGCGATCGGTACTAAAACCGCAGACAGTCGCCAAGGAGCAACAAAAGCTATTGTATTATTGGGATAGAATATTTGAATAAGAGTTAAAGTAACAATAATAAAGAAAGGAATAAATAGAGTCGCAAAAACTTTAGTTTTTCTAATTAAATACAGTGCTATAACAACTAAAAGAATTTGTAAATAAGCCGAAGGTTTACTTAAAAAAATCTGCGGGATAGAATGGTGAGGGATTCTCAATTGGACGATGATATATTGAGATTTTGCCCACACTTCAGCGGTGGTTGGTCTGAACTGAAAATACATATAATTAAATACTGGTAGTAATAATAGAGTTGCTACACCTCCAACTGATACGACTTTAATCAAACTACCTTCGTTTTTATAGATAATAATTAAGTAAGTCAAGCAAATAATTGCTGCACCCATAAGATATGTGGGATGAAAAGTAGCTGCTATAGCTAGACAAGCTACAGCTAAGAAATAATTTCGGTGGAGAAACCGATAAATCGAGAAAATGATAAAAACACCAAAATTACTCGGTTGAAAGTAAGGTCCGAGAACGTATTGTTCTGCAACTCCATAATGAATATTTAAAGCCGTATCTAAATCGAGAGCTTTAATTTGAATATTGATAGAATGAATGACGATTAGAATAGCAAAAAACACTAGATATCTCAGGCGATCGCTATTGACTTTAGCATCTACGTTTTTTCTAGAGTTGATGCCAATTGGGAAAATAAATGAAACAATTCCAGTCAAACTGTAAATGTATACGCCAAAAATAATTATATAATAAAGATAAAAAGCATATTCATTTAAATATAAATGAGTTATCTTAACTAAAAAAGTAAAAGCTGGTAAAGGATCGATAGTGCTTGCAAACCAATCATTTTCCAAAAAACCATAGCCAGCTTGTGCTAGTCCATGAAAAAATTTGGTTGTTTGATTGTCGTAGTATAAAGGTCTTTGAGTGTATGAAATTCCAAAAACAAAAGCAATAAGTAAAAACTGACTTATTGACAAAAACTTTTTTTTCCAAGGAATTAGATTGATTTTCATTTGTATTCTTAACCGGGCGTTATCTGTTTATAGCGGTTTCCATATAGATACAATACATCTGTAGGGGCGCACAGCTGTGCGCCCCTACTACAAATATGTGTACCTCTATCATCTTTTAAGAAAAATCATATAAGTACGCAAACGAACCGGGAACTGTAAAAACATCAATTTTTTGACCCATACTATCTAAATAAGTTAAAATTCTTTGCTGCTCATTTGGAACGTGAGTAATGTGAGATAATATGACCCACACCCTTCTCTTCCCACGCAGTTGGTCGAAATCATTTTGATATCTTTGCCATTCTTGTTCTGACATTCCCTTCCCATCATATTCATCGAGATCGTCTATTCCCATAATGTAATCACCCTCACGGTAGCCATATTTTGCAGCATAATATCTAAATTGATATTCAGCTCTTTGATAAATGTATAAAATATCTCCTGGCTGTTGATGAGATTTCACGTAACTTATAACTTGCTTAATTTCTTGTTTGGTTTGTGGCTGTACCAGGCGATGGGTAGCATTGGCTATAGGAACGACAAGCAGCAAGCTGATAATTAACATACCGATAATAGCAGTCAATTTATTTCTACAAGTTTTCTGCCAAATGAAATAGCTTCCCTCCGCAATTCCTAAAATAAAAAAGGGAGTTAAAAAGACAACTAAGCGACTGTGAAAAGGATATTTTTGTAGATAACCTGCAAGCAACGTCACTAAGAAAGGAGAAATTAGAATAAATAGGATTTCTCTTTTCCGATACCAGAGGGAGATAAATCCAGCTAGACAAACTAACCGTGGAACAATAACCAAAGGTTCGGAAAAACCTAAAGGATCTTTGAACAATTTGATATATCTTAAATACGACCAGTTAATATCAAATATTGAAGTAGGAAAAGCATACTTGTTTGTCCACGATCGCAATAAATATTCACTTTCACCGAGATTTCTCAAAGATAAAAAATATAAGCTAGCAAAGCTTATCAACCAAATTGAAGTTACTGCCAATACTATAATTAACTTTTCTCTATTTTTTTGCTGCCAACCAGCTAATACATGATATATTCCTACGCCTGCCAAAACAAAAATTGCTGGATGGGAAAACCAAACTGCGATCGCACCTCCTATTGCATATGCTATTAGTTGAAAAGGCTCGATCTTTTTCCGATTCAAAGATACTCCAATTGTAGCGCCAAGTATGGCGACGGCTACATCAGTTGAATACTGTTTGACTTCAGAAGCAAAGTAAAGCAAATACTCTAAACCAACAAAAAGAGTTAAGGCAATCGGAACGGCTGGTTTTTGCAAACATCTTTTTGCCAAATGGTAAAATAAGAATAAAGAAGCAATACTAGAAACTAAAGGAAAGAGTCTTAAAGCATACTCGTTATTACCAAATAACTGAACTGCTAACTTTTCCACCATTAAAAAGCCAAGGGGTGCGCCTTGGTTGTAATCTAAAGGCTGGAGCAATTCTAAATACGAGCGATTGACAATATTTAAAGCTAGTGCGGCTTCGTCATTCCATAAAGAACGATTAAATAGATATTGAACTAGCCTGACTAGGATACCAAAGCCGATAATGACGAATGATATTCTGTTTAGAGTGAAAGCAGTAAATTTGCTGGGTTGAAGCTTTTTAAATTGCTTTATAGTAGTTTGCATAAATTTGGATAAATATAGAGTTGCGATCGCAACAGTAATTGCTATACCTAATTTAGGGAAATTGATTTATCTTGGCTCAACTTCCAGAGACGGGCGGGTTCGTAAACGAGTTTTGTTGTATAATTCTGTATTTGGTTAAAATTGTTTAACATATCATCTGAAGGCTTGTACACAAATATGTCACTGTAGTTCGTAGAAATCCCGGAATCAAAGGACAGATTGAATGTAAAATCGAGTTGGCAAGTATGGCATTTGGGTTTGAGCTGAAATTGAACCTTTGGTTCTAGTAAATAGCTTAAAGAGATAATTCTGCCAATCTTAGTATCGCTAATTACCAATGGACGATTTGCCTCATTTATTATTTGAGCAACTTGAGGATTTTCAGCACTATTACCTTTAGTCCACCAAGTCTCCGTTCGAGCGCTGACTACACAGGATAGAATACCAGAAGTTAATATCACGAGTGTTAGCAAACGCCAAAATTTTTGCTGTTTGACACCGCTTGACGAGAGTTTAGTAGCTAGCAAATAAGCAACAGCAATTTGAATCCCTAAATAAGTCGGAATAAGATAGCGCATCGTCAGCGATCGCTGTCCGCCTAAAATCAAATCTGGTAAAATTAGGGGTATAGTTGGTATTGCGATCGACAATAGAATAAATAATGAGACTTGTTTGGTTGTTGTCCGATATAAAAAATAGAGAGAGTATCCTGTCAGAAATAAGAATGGTAAAACGATAAGATGCGTGAGAGCGAATCTAGATTCTAAACTTGACTGTCCCCAAATATCAAAAAAAATATAACTTAAGTTGAAAACCCAGGCTTTAACTAAACTAAGTAAGGGTATTGCTTCATCCTTGTTGACGTTACTGTTAATTGCAGAAAAATTGCTGACAACAATAACTAGCCAAGGGATAAACGCTGCGATCGCGGTAGTAAAGGCGATAAAATAAGCAGAGAATGCTTTGCTAAATTGCAGCTTTGTCTTCAAACTAAATAAATATAGTCCGTGAGCGATCGCGACTAAACCAGTAAATAAAAATGTATATAATCCTACAATGAGACTAATTGCGTACAGTCTCCAACTTAGTTTACTGCTGAGACGAATAGCGCTTAGTACAGACGCACTTGATAGTAAAATTATCACCGTCCACAAACTATACTGACGTGCTTCCTGAGCCATTAAAACATGAAATGGCGAGACTGCGACTAACGCCATAGAAACCCAAGCAACCGAGGGGGATGGAAATAATTCTCTACACAGCCAGTAGATACTAGGAAAGACAAGCACGCTAATTAGAGCCGATAAACCTCTAATTGCAGTAATTGAATCGCCCAACCATTTTATCCAAAAATGAGCGATCGCATAATACAGTGGTGGATGCTGAAAATCTTCCGTAGCCAAAGATTTTATCGTATCTAATAAATTTCTACCAGCGTCGTGCTGATACCGTTGTAAATCTTCTAAACTGACAACAGGATGACGAGAAACTTGTTGAATGACTTCTGATTCCGTGTAGCCAAAAATACGCAATGAAGTGAAGACTTCATCGTACCAATAAACCTTGCGATCGAGATAGAGAAATCGAAAAAATATACCGAAAACTAGAAAACTGATAATTAATAATTGCCATCTAGTCATGTCACTTCGCTCCAATTCAAAATTCAAAATTCAAAATTCAAAATTTATAGATTAATTTTGAATTATTCTTCAGAGCTTAAATATTAATGGTACGTATTTGTCGATCTCTCATAAATAATAGTGGTATAGGATTATCTTACTAGATTATCGTTGAGGCGATCGCAGTGTGACATATCTACTCGCTGGTTAACTAAGATCGTATAAATATACAAAAGATCCTTCCTTCTCAAAAGTATCAACACGTTTACCGATACCATCAAGATAAGCTAAAACTCTTTCTTGCTCATCTTCCCAGCGCCGCAAATGAGATAATAAAATCCACACCCTTTGCTTACCGCGTAACTTATTGAAATCGCTAGTATATCGCTGCCATTCTGCTTCTGAAATACCTTGTCCATCTTGACGATCGAGATCGTCTATCCCTAAAATATAATCTCCTTGGTGATATCCATACCAATTCGCATAATATTTGAACTGATATTCAGCACGTTCGTAAATATAAATAGTATCACCTGTTTGTTGATGACTACTCATGTAAGCGAGAACGGGTTTAATTTCTTGTTTAGTATAGGGATCGAAGATGAGATAAGCAGCAGTTCCTATGGGAGGAACGAGAAGCAATATCAAAATCAGAGTACTGACTTTCTGGAAAACTCGACGATCTCTTATCTGTCGAATTGCCACTGTTCCTTCTGCAATGAAAAGGATAAAAAAAGGAATTAAAAATATGACTAGCCTACCGCTAAATGGATATTTTTGTAAATAAGCTGCGAAAAAAGTTACTAATATGGGAGCTAACAACGTCAGTAAAATAGCTCTATTTTGAACCCAGAGTGAGATACAACCAGATAAGAACGCCAGAATTGCAATTCCTAGAAAAATATCGGGAAGTCCTAACGGAATGTGAAAAAATTCTACAAAGGCATTAAATAACCAGCCGAAATCCCAAATAGATGTAGGAAATGTACCGCGTCCCGCCCATGATTTAAATAAAGATTGATTGCTGGCTATATTGCGTAATGAAATAAAATATGAAAGACCAAAACTAAACGTCCAGATAGCATAGATAGCTAACAGCTTTAAACTAAATAAAAATTTTTGTTGAAATAAACTTATAAATAAATAGCTCGTTCCTATCCCAGCTAAAACAAAGACAGCCGGGTGAGAAAACCAAACGGCGATAGCGCCGACAACACCAAACTCTAAGATTTGTCTTAGTTTAATTTGCTGTCGTTCTATGCCAATTAAAATAAAAGATAGTATGACTGCGATCGCCACATCGCTAGAATATTGTTTTGTTTCTGTAGCAAACTGAAGCCAAATATGTACGGTGGAAAACAAAGTAAGAGCGATAATCGCAGCCTGACGAGATTGCAAGCATTTTTTAGCTAATTCGTAGAAAATAAATAAACTTGCGATCGCGCTGACAAAAGGAAATAATCTCAAAGCATATTCGTTGTTTCCAAACACCTGCACCGCTAACTTTTCCACCATCAAAAAGCCAATAGGTGCGCCTTGGTTGTAATCTAAAGGTTGTAGCAATTCTAAATACGAGCGATTGATAATATTTAACGCTAGTGCGGCTTCGTCATTCCACAAAGACCGATTAAATAGATATTGAACTAGCCGTACCAAAATGCCAAAACCAATAACTGTATATGGCAGCTTTTGAGGCGAAAATAGAGAAAAAATAGCCTTTTGACTAAAATAAGATTTTTGCAATTGAAATACACCGCGCATAGAATTGCTTGAGGTCGATATCAATGAGTTAAGCGGTAAACAATTGCCTTACCTGCAAACTGAGGTAAAGCCAGCATCCGCCGCCAGCGCCAGGGTTCCTGATAGAGACGGTAAAGCCATTCCAAATTATTATTTGCCAACCATGCAGGCGCTCTTGATTTCGTTCCTGCCCAAATATCAAAGCTACCACCAACACCAATCCAAGTCGCATTAGGACACAAATAACGATTTTGCGCAATCCATAATTCTTGACGTGGCACTCCCAAACCTACCAAAATCAATTGAGGTTGGAGTTGACTGAGGGTTTGCTGAAATTCCGCCTCTTCTGGGGAAATGTATCCGTGTTGCGTGCCAACAATATTGATATCTGGGACTTGTTGTCGCCACGTTTCGGCGGCTTTGGCTGCTACTCCAGGCGCACCACCATAGAAAAATACCCGCGCCTCTGTATTCTGCAATAGAGACTCTGCCAATTCAATCCCAGGACATCGCTGTACCTGTTGGTGAAATAGTAATTTTAGGTAGAGTACTACCCCCGCACCATCGGGAATCACCAACTCTGCTTGCTGAATAGCATTGCTTAAAGCAGGGTTCTGTTCGGCTTGCATACTCATTTCCGCATTAAGCGTTACGACATGAGTACCGAGTTGCTGCCCGATGCGCGATCGCAACCAAGCCGTATAATCATCGATGAGATGGACTGGTAGCCCCATGACCGAAAAAGGCTTCATGACCGCACTCATAACCTTACCCTAACCCCCCGCGAAAAACTCTTTAGCAAGGCTACCTTATTTACGCACGAGAGGCTAGTAAGCGAAATCAGATGATAACTGAATAGCAAAAACAGTCGGAAAATCGTTAAAATCGTCAACGGACTCTTTCGCCTTGCCCTCATGAATTACCGTCCCGATGCAAAGATTGAAGTCACTGAATCCGCAAACGGGCATCATGCAGATACTTCTAACCCTAATAGCCAAAATACCATCCGCATTCGCGGCGCGAGACAGCATAATCTCAAAAATATTAGCTTAGAACTACCCCGCGATCGCCTGATCGTGTTTACGGGGGTTTCCGGTTCCGGTAAGTCTTCCCTCGCCTTCGATACTATCTTTGCTGAAGGACAGCGGCGCTACGTAGAGTCTCTCAGTGCTTATGCAAGACAATTTTTAGGGCAAGTCGATAAGCCAGATGTGGAAGCAATTGAAGGCTTGAGTCCGGCAATTTCCATCGATCAAAAATCGACTTCCCATAATCCTCGTTCTACGGTGGGGACGGTAACGGAAATCTACGACTACCTGCGTCTATTATACGGACGAGCGGGTAAACCGCATTGCCCGATCTGCGATCGCTCGATTGCGCCTCAGACAATCGATGAAATGTGCGATCGCATCATGGAATTACCCGATAGAACTAAATTTCAAATTTTAGCACCCGTCGTGCGGGGTAAAAAAGGGACGCACAAAAAACTACTCTCCAGTCTGGCTTCGGAAGGATTCGTCCGCGTCCGCATTAATGGCGAAGTGCGGGAACTCAGCGATTCGATTGAATTGGATAAAAATCAAGCGCACAATATTGAAGTCGTGATTGACCGCTTGATTAAAAAGCCAGGGATGGAAGAGAGATTGACTGACTCCCTCACCACCTGTCTGCGGCGTTCGGAAGGGATTGCTGTTATCGATTTGTTGGATGTGGAAGAGGGGCGAGGAGCGAGGAGCGAGGAGCGAGGAGGTAATATATTAATTCATCCCACTTTACAGGCAAAAGTAGCAGAAGGGGCGACTTCCTACCAAGTAGAAGACCAGGATAGAGGTAGAGAGAAAGAATTATTATTTTCCGAAAACTTCGCCTGTCCCGAACACGGCGGGGTAATGGAAGAGTTATCGCCGCGTCTGTTTTCTTTCAACTCTCCCTATGGGGCTTGTCCTCACTGTCACGGCTTGGGGAGTATGCAAACTTTCTCACCTGAATTAGTCGTACCCGATCCGAGTCAATCAGTCTATGCTGCGATCGCCCCTTGGTCGGAAAAGGATAACTCATATTACCTGTCTTTACTCTACAGCTTAGGGAAAGCTTTTGGATTTGAAATTCAAACCCGCTGGAACCAGCTAACTTCAGAACAGCAGCAGACAATTTTATACGGTAGCGACCAACCCGTTTGGATTGAAGAACGTAAAGATTATCGGCGTTACGCTGGGGTTATCCCCATCCTCCAGCGCCAGTTTGATGAAGCGAGTTCTGAATTAATTAAGCAAAAGCTGGAACAGTATGTCGTCCAGCAACCTTGTCCTGTATGTCATGGCAAGCGGTTGAAACCGGAAGCCTTAGCCGTGCGTCTGGGACAATATCACATCCTCGATCTTACCAGCGTCTCAATTCGAGAATGCCATCAGAGAATTGGTAGTATTACACTGAGCGATCGCCAAATGCAAATTGCCGATTTGGTGTTGCGCGAAATCAAAGCCAGATTGCAATTTCTCCTTGATGTCGGTTTAGATTACCTCACCTTAGACCGTCCCGCCATGACGCTTTCGGGGGGAGAAGCCCAACGCATTCGCCTCGCCACTCAAATCGGTTCTGGTTTGACAGGAGTACTCTACGTCCTTGACGAACCCAGCATCGGCTTGCACCAAAGGGATAACGGGCGCTTGCTACAAACTTTAACCAGACTGCGAGACTTGGGCAATACATTAATTGTCGTCGAACACGATGAAGAAACCATCCGCGCCGCCGATCATTTAGTAGATATTGGTGTAGGGGCGGGAGTCCACGGGGGAAATATCGTCGCCCAAGGGAATTTACCAGCTTTACTCGCTGCACCGGAATCTTTAACTGGGGCATATTTATCGGGAAGGCGAGTGATTCAAACTCCCGCCCAACGTCGGGAAGGAAACGGACGAGAGTTAGTTATCAAAAATGCCCATCGCAACAACCTGAAAAATATTGATGTCGAAATTCCCTTGGGGAAACTTGTTTCGATTACGGGAGTATCCGGTTCGGGCAAATCTACCTTAATTAACGAGTTACTCTACCCAGCTTTACAACATCACCTGACGCGCAAAGTTCCCTTTCCGAAAGATTTGCAAGAAATGAAGGGCTTAAATGCAGTTGATAAAGCGATCGTGATCGATCAATCTCCCATCGGACGCACTCCCCGTTCTAACCCAGCTACATACACGGGTGTTTTCGATGCGATTCGAGAAGTATTTTCCCAAACTATCGAGGCAAAAGCTAGGGGTTATAAACCAGGGCAATTCTCCTTTAACGTCAAAGGAGGGCGCTGCGAGGCTTGTGGCGGACAAGGCGTAAACGTGATTGAAATGAATTTTCTACCCGACGTTTACGTACAATGTGAAATTTGTAAAGGGGCGCGATACAACCGCGAAACTCTCCAAGTCAAGTATAAAGATAAATCGATCGCCGATGTTTTAAATATGACTGTAGAAGAGGGCGTAGATTTCTTTCAAAATATTCCCAAAGCATTTAATAAACTGCAAACTTTACTTGATGTTGGTTTGGGATATATGCACTTGGGGCAACCTGCAACTACATTATCGGGGGGAGAGGCACAGCGGGTTAAGCTTGCTTCAGAATTATCGCGTCGCGCCACTGGAAAAACTCTGTATTTAATTGACGAACCAACGACAGGTTTATCATTTTACGACGTGCATAAATTACTCGATGTTCTGCAAAGATTGGTAGACAAAGGTAATTCTATTATTGTCATCGAACATAACTTAGATGTGATTCGTTGTAGCGATTGGTTGATAGATTTGGGACCAGAAGGAGGAGATAAGGGAGGAGAAATTATCGCTGTCGGAACGCCAGAAGTAGTAGCAAAAAATTCTCGTTCTTACACGGGACAATATTTAAAGCAGGTGTTGCAACAATATCCGGCTGTTAAGGAAGTCAAAAGTTAAAAGTTAAAAGTCAAAATGTGGCGCTTGTAATCTGCATACTCTGTAAGAAGGCTTTGCCTACATCCGCGTTCAAAAATTTCTCTGCTAAGATTGCAAAAATCTACAATTTTCTGCAAAATAACTCTTTACAAAACAATGCGCAATACAAATGCGCGATACAATTGTACCGCGCACCTCAACCAACCTGCTTTTAACAAGCATTTAGTTAAAAAAATACTATTAACATAGTAAGATGAAATTACAAATAAATCAAGTGTCTTTACCAGATAAATCTAAATTTTTTTAAATAAATAAGTTAATTTACGATCGATTGATTCCTACTTTGAAAGAAATTTGCTTTGCTATTGATGAGATATTCGATCGCAGTGAGGAATGTATGAATCAGGGTAAACAAAGACAAAATCAAACTTGGCGAACAATTTGGACGTATGGTTTACTAGGCGCGATCGCAATTTTAATGCTGTTTCCTCTGCTGTGGCTGCTGAGTACGTCGCTGAAATCTCCGACAGAAAATATTTTTCAGTTTCCACCGCAATTTTTACCCAGTCAGCCAACATTTAATAATTTTGTCCGCGTCTGGGAGACAAATCCTTTTGGCAGGTATTTATTTAACAGCACGCTCGTAGCATTGCTGACAGTGGGATTGAATTTATTATTTTGTGCTTTAGCAGCTTATCCCCTCGCCCGCTTAGAATTTCGCGGTCGAGAAATTATCTTTACGGCAATTGTCACTACCATCATGATTCCGTTTCAAATTGTGATGATTCCGCTGTATATTTTGACAGTACAGTTAGGAATGAAAAATACCTATTTGGGAATTATTTTTCCGGCGATCGCCTCTGCTTTTGGTATATTTCTACTACGGCAAGCCTTTCAAGGCGTTCCGAAAGAATTAGAAGAAGCAGCCAGAATTGATGGGTGTTCGGAATTAGGTATTTGGTGGAACGTCATGCTACCAGCTATTCGCCCCGCCCTCGTCACGTTGGCAATTTTTGTTTTCATCGGTGCTTGGAGTGACTTTCTTTGGCCTTTGATTGTGATCGATCGCCCCGAACTTTACACTTTACCTTTAGGGGTGGCAATGTTAGCAGGAACCTTCTCTTTAGACTGGCGATTAATTGCATCTGGTTCGATAATTTCAATTGCACCAATTTTAATTTTATTTCTGTTCGTGCAACGTTACATCGTACCCACAGCAGCAGGTAGCGGCGTGAAAGGGTAATTCGGAATTCGGAATTCGGAATTCGGAATTTGGAAATAAGAATTTTATGAAAATTGTTTTACCAAGTAATTTAGCAGCACAGATCGAGCCTCATTTATCGAACGACGATCGCATTGTCAGGCTCGATCTTCAAGGGAATCTAGATGGAGATCCAAGCGATGCTGAGGTGTATTTTCATGAATGGTCTTATAATACGTTTTTCGAGCAAGTATTATCACAATTACCCAATCTACGTTGGCTGCATACTGAAAGTGCAGGCATTGACCATTTATTAATCCCAACCTTAGTCTCTCGCGATCTGATAATGACAAATAGTGCTGGAGTTCATGCAATTCCCATTGCTGAATTTGTCTTAGCATATATGCTCGATCGCGCCAAATGCTTATCTACATTTAAAGCCCAACAGCAAGATCGTTGGCTGTCATATCCAGAAGTAGAAGCTTTGGGAATCCAAGAATTGATGGGCGCAACTATCTTAATTATCGGTGCAGGAGGTATTGGTCAAGCGATCGCCACCCGCGCTCAAGCTTTTGGAATGCGCGTCTGGGGGAGTTGCTTGCATCCGCGATCGCTGCCCGGTTTCGATTTAGTCGTTGGGGCTGAGGAATGGCGTACACTTTTACCAGAGGTAGATTATCTCGTCTTGGCTACGCCTTTAACACCTCAAACGAAACACCTAATCGATGCCAATGTCCTAAAATCCATGCAGGCAAGTGCTTATTTAATTAATATTGCCCGTGGCGGAATTATCGATGAGAATGCTCTCATTCACGCTCTCCAAAAAGGCTGGATTGCAGGCGCGGCTTTAGATGCTTTTACTGTAGAACCACTACCAGCAGACAGTCAATTGCGATCGCTACCCAATGTCTTTATAACTCCTCACTGTAGCGGCATATCTCAACAGATGCAACAACGGGTAATAGAGTTATTTCTAGAAAATTTGGCACTTTATCAAGCTGGGAAACCTTTGCGCAACATCGTAGATCGAGCGGCTGGATATTAAACTTTGGCTTTCAAATTAAGTTCTTGAAACGGTTTGGTAGATGTATCTAATTTCAACCGTAAATGGGAGCGACCATTTACTGTCAGTGTATACTCTCCCTGAGACAATCCTTCTAGATAGTAAACTCCGGCGCTGTTCGTCACGGAAAATTTGCGCTGACCAGATTTTCCTATAGCTTCTACCGTTGCACCAGCAATCGGTTTGTTTTGCATATCAATAACAACTCCAGTGCGGCTAAAGGCAGGAACTAGAGGCACGAAAACGGGGGTGTAGCTGCCAGCACTGACAACCACAGCCAAAGCTTGTAGGTGTGCTTGCCAATCGGGAGGGAATCCCGCCGGATCGAAGTCTAAACGGTAGGTATTGGGTGGTAGGCGCAAGAGGATGCGATTGTGTTGAATTTTCGGTCGCCAAGCGGTTAGTGGTTGATTATTTAGTATCAGTAACAGATCGCAGTTTTCGGTGTAAATCTCTTCACTTGGATCGCGTTTTGAGTTGTTGTTGCGGTCAAAAAACGGTTGAATTAATAAACCGCCTTGGGTACGGAACTCGCTGGTATGCCTGTCGCCTGGGCTAATACCCGCCTGCAAGCCTAAGCTAGAAACTAACTCGATGCTGAAACTCGACTCATCAGAGGTGAGAGATACTCCTTGGTAGCGTCCGCGCAACATCACGCCTGGTAGGACGGTGGTTCCCAGCGAGGCAAATAGACCGCTACCTCCAGAATTCATCCCGTAACCTAGTTGGGCTTCCCATAAATAGTTTCCATCACTTGCCCGTTGTGGCGATCGATATTGCCAGCCAAGAGTCAGTAAGCGATCGCTTCTACCTTGACTGCGCGTTTCATAATTTAATAGCAATGAGTGTCCGGTGTTGCCATTGTCTTGAGATAAGTTGTACGTCAGTGCCGAATTCGTACCTACTTCGTTACCTTGTAAGTTCAGTTCCAATCTGCCCAAACCTTGGAGTAAGTACCAACGCAGGCGGTTTTTGGTATCCAAGCCAGCACGGGCAAAGGTGAAGACATTTTTCCCGCTAAAGCTAAATTGCACTCCTCCAGATGTGGCATCGCGACTGTTAGCTGAGGCATATAAGCTGAAGCTGCGCGACAACTGCCAATTGAGATTCAAACGACTGGAATATCTGTCACTCGATAGCAACGCACTGAAATTAGGCGAGGGAGTGAATTGAATATCGGCGATCGCCTCCAATTTAGAACCTGCCAGCGCCGAGACTGCTACTTGTAAAGGAAAGTTATCAGGTCGCCAGAAGACCTCTGCCAAGCCTTGTAAAGAGTCGTCGTAGACCCCACCTAAACCTACAGTTAGCGTTGGCGATAAACCCCAGCGTCCAGCAACTCCGCCGCGCAACTCCTGCATGGAAGGAATTTGCGCGTCCGTATCGCTTTGCCATCCGCCTGACACGACGAAAGCCGAAGCACCTGCGGGAATTTGTCCTGGTACGGTCGAAAAACTCGCTTCTCGAATTTCTGGTGGTGCAGTCAGCCGTCCTTGGGGATAGAGGAAAACACGGTAGTTGCTGTCATAAGCGCGATCGGATTTAATATTTTCAAAGCGATAGATTCCAGAGGAATCGACTAAAACTTCTGCGATCGCCCGACTGCCAAATCCTCGGACTAACCTAACTAAGGTTCCTGGTTCGGCTTTACCGGCGATCGTGCGTCCCACGACAGCAGCTTGCAAGCGTTGGCGCGGATCGGAACTCCCAGCAGATAGACTCTGAGGTGGAGAAAAGCCTTGTCTTTGAACTAAGGTTAAACCCCAATAATTTCTCGTTTCTTGACTTTGCCAAAATGTCGGTTGAGAGCCTACAAAATAGTCGGTAAAATCGGTTTGACGCAGAAATTGAGCTTCGGCAAGTTTCCAAGTGGAGAAGTCTTGCAATTGGGATTGAGTGGTACGGACAAACCAAGAACCACCGAAAGCACTACCAACAGCAAGTGTGTCTCCCGTGTAAGTGGGTGTGGTGTCTCCCGTTCCTGTCGCATTGACTCTTTGTTCCATACCAGCAATATTTAATTTGCCAGGGTAGAGGCGTTGTAAGCCATTTAAGACAACAGGCGTTTCGGTTTCTTCAAATGTATTTGTTGCAGGCTGAGTCAGCCAAGGCACTTCTAAAATAATTGCATATTCATTCAGGTCGAACTTTGCTTTTATTCCAAATAATGTTTGTAAATCTTGAATCGAAAATACCAAGCCTAGTTCGGGATCGGTACGCAGTTTTTTAGGATTGAGGCGAGTCACAATTCCAGCGGAACGGACTTCTATTTGACCGTCTGCTAAAGTGGTAACGTTAAATTTTAAGACTTGAATTATATCATCGTAAGACAGTCGCCAATTAGCAAAGTTAAGTGCTTGTCTGCCGTCTTCTTGTCCTCGGACTAATGCGCCAGATTTGACATTGCGATCGCCTATATTTATTCCTACAGGAAAAACGCTAAACTCAGTCTTAGGCGTTAACAAGCTGTTTGAATTGTTAGCACTAGTTGCTGGTGCAGCAGAATGCATGAGTTCAGAATTTAACAAATCCGGCAAAATTTTTATAGAACTTTCATTTGTTGTTACTTGCGCGATCGCTGTCTCAAATGTTCCCAGCACAGCCGTGAGGAGCGATAAAGTCAGCAGATATTTTGTTTTCATATATTGAAAATCAATCCGTCCAGGTTAGTTAAATTGAATTAAATTATCAACAGGCGATCGGCTAACAAGTAACAAATTTTGTAAAATTTTGATTTTACAAAAAATCTTATACAGATATTTGCTGTACAAAAGCAGTAACACATTACCAGCCGATTTTGGTAATGCAAATAAAGTTATTTTGAGCGAACAGCGGATTAATATAGCTCGACAATTATTAACGTCACATCCGTAGAATCCACGATATTTCTCGCTCGATGCGCAAATACAGACCAAATAATCGAAAATAAATAAATTATTAAAGTAAATCGCTGCTTTTGTCGTTTTTTGCGGCTAAATTTACGTAATTTCTCTCAGATAGTTTTGAGAAATACTTGCTTATTTTAGTAATCAGTCACAGCAATAGTTGAACCTGAAATTGAATGGCATGAGTTAAAAAATCTCTGGTTGATTAATTTAACTGAAGTGATTTTTTAGAGCCATCAAGTAGTTTTTTATTAGGAAAAGCTATCTGGACTTAGAATGCATAGACTAATGCAAGTTTATTTCTAAGCAGTACTTTGCTGTGTCCTAGTTGAAAAATTCACCAAGATTTAATTTGAAAGGAGTAGCTTATGAATTGGCGTTTAGCTTTAGCTAGTAGTCTTGCTGTGTTGAGTACTGCATCTTTCATCCCCGTGGCAAATGCAGCACCAACAACCCAAGATGTTCCATTTAACGGCACTGTTGCAGGAAGCTGTGTATTTTCTGGGACTGTCGGCGGTACTCTCGGTCAGGTTATGCCCAAATATGGCTGGGTTGAATCTAGTGGAGGTATTCCTGGTTTAACACCTGGTCTCCCTGCTGGTCAAACAATGATTAATTGCAATTCTCCCGCTCAACTGAGTACTTCTGTTCCAGTAGCAGTTAGCGTCCCTGCTAGTTTTAATCCACAGAAGTTGCAATCTATTGTTTACGATGGGGCAAACTATACTACTGCCTATTCCGGTGGTAGTACTTTTGATAGTGGTGCTTGGAACAAGTCTACGACTCCCATAACAATTCCTTCTGGTGTTGATGTTCCACTCCAAGTCGGTATGGTTGCTGGTACGAGAAGCTTTACTTCTGACGTTCCTAGCGGCACTTACCAATATATGGTTACTTTGACTGCAACCCCTAACTAATGCTATGACTGATTTGCTTAATTAAAAGCAATTGAAAAGTGACGAACTTGGTTTTTTTCAAACCAAGTTTCGTTGCTAAATGGAGTTGCGCGTGCGTAACTAACAACGGTAATAGTTATAGTTATTGTGATAAAACCATTGATGAATGTTGCTGCCATCGGTCGCTGTTCGTTACTAGGTAGTTGTTTGCTATCTAGCTTTTTATTGTGGGGCAGTGTTGCCCGCGCAGATATTGCTATTACTCCTATGGTCGTGGAGACAGAAGCTAAACGGGGTCAAGCACAAGGTACGATGACTGTTTACAATCAAGCGCCGGAAGCTTTTCGCGCCCGCGTTTACACTGCTCCCTTTACTTACGACAAAGAACAAGGGTTTCAGGCTTTGAAATCTAGCCCTAACGATCTGAGTCCCTATTTGCAATTCTCTCCTACAGAGTTAGTCGTTCCTAGCTCTGGTAAGCGGAAAATTCGTTTCATTGTACGTTTTCCACCTAACTTACCGGATGGTGAATATCGCACCATGATTTTTACAGAAAATCTTCAGGCGACTAAAGTTACGCAAACTAACCAGACAAATCAAGTCACGTTCATTACTTCTGTTGTGCCGCGCATTGGTGTCACGGTCTACGTCCGTAAAGGAGATGTGTTACCAAATCTCGTTGCTAATAGTGCCAGGTTTAACCCAAAATCGCACCAAGTGCAATTACTCGTGCAAAATACAGGCAAAGCTTCTGCCGTTGTTGCGGGAAATTGGACGTTGAAACAAGGCAAGCAAGAGATTTCTACAGGTAAAATTAACGATACGACTGCGATCGCCCAAGGAGAACGCTATCTATTAATTTCTCCTCAAACTCCCCAGCAAACTAAGTTAGCACCAGGAGAGTATCAACTCTCTGGCGAGTTGAAATGGGGTGAGGGCAAGACAAACCACACTCCCTTTAGCGTTAGCTTCACCGTACTGCAGTAATTAAGGTTAGTCATTAAGGTGGCGTGACAGTGACGCTGAGATTCAGGCGATAATTATAATTTCCTGGGGTAAAGGCAACAGGACGCTCTACCCGCATTCGCACTTCTAAATCCGTGTTACCTGTGGGTAAGTTGGCAGTATTATTTTGACTATCGCTGCTTAGGCTATTCGCTCCAAAGTTCAGAAAACCTACCCGCGTCGTCCCCTCTGGATCGTCTGACGCTCCTTCTACCAAATTCGGAGATAAAATACTAATCTGAGCCGCTAGCTCTGATGGTACGTTAACGCTCAGGGTCGCTGGTGCAGTTGACTGCAATATTTTCATATTCCCCAACATCGGCTCTACAATGCCAGGGTTAACATTGCTGAATGCTACTTGAGGTGCTTCTTGAGCGATCGCGGCATAATTACCAAAGCCTACCAAGATCGCTCCAGTGATAAATAATGTTAATCGGTGTAGCATTCGGCTCAGAATATGTGAATATCGATTGACTTCACTCCAGCGATCGCGAGAGTGTCAACCGGGAATATGGCATTTTCCAGTTATGAGTGTCAAGGATATCGAGCCGAAATCACCTTACACTTTGCGATCGCCTTAACCTTTGGTTAAACGAATATGCTCCATAATTCGCTTCTTGCGGTCTTCTGAGTTGAGTGACGGTTTAATAAAATCTCCCGTACTGCGAGATAAATGTTCCATAATCTGCCGTTGCCGATCTGATGCTTCAGCCATGAGCGAGTTAATCTCCAATGCTACTATTTTTATCAATACTTCATATTATTTTACGTAAATTCATGAATTTTGGAAACGAGCGGTTATCAGTGGCTAGTGGCTAGTGGCTAGTGGCTAGGAGACAGTTCTACTACTCGTGAAATTGACGCTCCTTGAGTGTTATCAGTAGCTAGTGGCTAGTGGCTAGGAGACAGTTCTACTACTCGTGAAATTGACGCTCCTTGAGTGTTATCAGTGGCTAGTGGCTAGTGGCTAGGAGACAGTTCTACTACTCGTGAAATTGACGCTCCTTGAGTGTTATCAGTAGCTAGTGGCTAGTGGCTGGACTCCTTTCTAGTTACTAGCCACCAGTCACTAATCACTAACGATTTATGAATTATTGGTTGATGAAATCAGAACCACAGACTTACAGCATTTCAGACCTCGATCGCGATCGCACCACAATTTGGGATGGGGTACGCAACTATCAAGCCCGCAACTATTTGCGTCAAATGCAAGTAGGAGATTTAGCTTTTTTCTACCACTCTAATGCCACACCCCCAGGAATTGTGGGTTTGATGCGAGTTGTCACACCTGAAGTTATCGATCCGACGCAGTTTGACTCTAGTAGCCCCTACTATGACCCAAAATCGGACTCTCATTCTCCGCGCTGGTATACAGTTAAAGTGGAATTTGTCAAGGTTTTTCCTCGATTTATTTCCTTACCTACGTTGAAACAAAAATTTAGCCCAGAAGAACTAGGCGTAGTCAAACAAGGTAATCGATTATCAGTAATGCCCGTTACCGAGGCGATCGCCCAAAGAATACTAGCATTGGCTCAGTAAGTATTTGTCATTTGTCATTCGTCATTTGCAAGTAGCTAGCCACCAGCCACCAACCACCAGCCACTGATAACTGATTTCTCAAAATCGCAAAATCTCGCGATCGTAATTGATTGGGGTGGGTTCGATTTCCCAAACTAAACCTTCGCCTGGAGCAAGAGAGACTTCGACAAATAGACATTCTACAGGTTTGCTAGCTGTGTCTTCGTTGCCTTCAAATGCTTGTAAGTCTTCAGTTAATAAACGTAGTGTAAATCCGGCAGGAATGGAATCGCCCATAGCATGACGTAACTCAAATCGCCAGACTCCCCCTGTACGAGGCATCGCTCTTAATTCATACTGCTGCTGGGCAATAATCATGTGGCGAGTCAGCAAAACTTCTGGAAAAAATTGTGTCGTCCCTCTTGCAGCCGCCACGATCGCTGGTTGCCAGGTGCTTTGTCCCCATCCCATCTGTCTTGCTGCGTCCGATACTCCTGTTTGCAGCCATTCTAAAACCGACCACTGTTCGGGATGTCCCAAACGGTGATGGTAAAGTTTTTGTCGCCAACCGCCATGCGAGATTAACGCGCCCCATAATTGAAACGGTACTGCCAAGCGCGGACTCACAACTTCTGAGCTTCCCAGGCGGGGAATTAAATTTTCTACCTGTGCTAAGGGAATGACAGGTAAAGTTGCAACTGTCCGGCGTGTCGTTTCGGTAATACCGAGTTGTCTGCTTACCCACAATACGCTCATGTTCTGAATTACATGGGCTTCATCTAGGCAATAGCTGCGGTCTTGGGAATCGTAGCTACCATTTTGTTTGAGTTGTTCGTGGGTAGCATAACCCCAAACTCTAATAGATGCGCAATCGGGGTCTACTTGTACGCCAAAGTAATAATCAGCAACCCAGTCAGGAATGTCTACCCATTCTTGAGGCACGCGCAGTTCGCTTAAGTCAATTGTCTCTGTTGGAATTAAGACGATCCGCAGCCTGTCCCAAGCTACGCCCGTCCCATTCACAAATTCCCAGATACTAGGTAAAGCGGTGAAACTCGGTACAGCCAGAGCTTTTCCAGCATGTTCTTCCCGCAACCAGGGTAATATAGTCTGGAGGCAAACTTGATTGAGATAGGCGTTCCAACGACTGCTGGGATGAGAACAAGCTTGGCTGCGCTGCCATGCCTGCGATCGCACTAAATCCGACACTTCCAGCCACACCTGTGTCGGATCGGTTAAAGTTAGCGAGCTAGGATCGAAGGTCATGAGGTAGACTCCATGAGCGAGGAGGGACGGCGGTAATGTACCTGCAACCATTCCTCTAAAACTGTGTTGATATTATTGAGTACCTCTGATGTCAGAGTAATATGCAATGTCTCTTGACTCCATTTTGCCAAAGCCAGTAACATGCTTTCTCTGGCTCTGGTGAGGCGGCGAGAAACTGTATATTGTTTGGTATCGATCGCCTTGGCAATTTCCTGTTGCGTCAGTCCCTGTCCGTAGTACATTTGCATAATTGTCTGTGCTTGCGAGTCCAGTTTGGCGATCGCTTCTGCTAAAACTGCCTGCATCTGAGTTTGTCGCGATTGCTGTTTTTTCTGTTCTTCAACAGCGATCATTTCGTTCAGGTAATTATCTTGCTCGAAGCTACCCAAATCGTCCAGAAATGCTCCTGATTCTTGTCCTGGTTTGGGAGCGTCGATCGATACGAGTGAGGGATAGAGGTAAGAGCGTGCGGCTTTGGCACAGGCAACAAGCCATTTTTCTAGCGTCTGAGCGTTACATTCTGTCCCTGATGGCTGGAGTTGGGTAATGCGTTCTTGATTGTAAAGTTTAGCGATCGCCTCCCAAGTCTCAGATTCCGGTTTGGGCAGTTGGCGGGTTCCCGTGGGCTGAGTCGGAACGTAAAGCGTTTTAAAGCAATTCCAAGCAAGGACGTAACGGTTAATAACGTCTACACCAAGTCCGGCATTTTGTAAAGACTCTAGCAGTCTTTTTTGACTTAAGCGACGCAGCAGCGACCAATTTGTCGAAATATCGACTTCCTGCTGTTGGCGCAGCAAATCTTTCAGGACGCTGCTAAAAATCGCACTGGCATAGTTTTTAAACCCGTAACCCAATTGGGGGTTAAAGCCTTTTAAGACCTTATCAAAACGGGCGATCGCCATTTGAAAGCAATCAGACAAGGTGTATTGGGATGAAGCAAAGCTGGCACTCGTTTTATGTGCCGTCCAGTAGCACACTTCCTGCAAGTAAGCGGTAAGGTGTGCCTTAGCTAGACTATCAGGCTGAGTTTGCCACAACTTATACCAATAAAGAACCCAATAGTTTTCCGCCGCCTCCATTTGCGGAGATTGTGCCAGCCTAGCTTGCATACTCCGCCGCAAGTGTGGGTCGCTGACCCAAGCACGGAAGCGGTCTGCGTCAAATTGCAGAAAGGTCGAAAAGATTTCGATAATGCCTTGACGGGGACGCATGAATCAATCGCTCACGTTAGTTGCATAACACAGCAGAGGTAAACCTATCAAATAAATGAAGGTAATTAACCACCTATATAAATAAAACCCACCAGTTCCACCTAATTTCAGTATTACAAAAGGAGAGATCCCTATGTTCGCACCAATCGCACTCAAAAGTAATATCTGCCAATGGTTAGAAAGCCTAGAAATTCACAATCCCAAATTCGCTCATCTGTTTTGTCAATTAATTCCCGCACGGTGTCCTTTTGAACGGACAATTAGCTTCTTTGGACGCAAGCTGGTTCACATTCCACCTCTATGTAAGTTAAATCCTTTCTACGAACAGATCGTTTACCTCCGCTTCAAGTGCCTGTGCTTCCTAGCAGACGAGTGCGGTGAAGATGTTACGGTTTATTGTTAAACGGCGGGAGTCGGGAGTCGGAGAGACAAGGAGGACAAGGGAGACAAGGGAGACAAGGGAGACAAGGGAGACAAGGGAGACAAGGGGGACAAGGGAGACAAGGGAGACAAGGGAGACAAGGGAGAATAATTATCATCCACAAATGACGAATGACAAATGACGAATGACGAATGAGAAATGATAAATGACGACACAGATTGGGTTATGGATGCGAAAGATAATTGCTAGCACTGTCCCAGGACTATTGTGGATGCATTCGGTGTTGGCGCAGGACGAGCTATTAACCCGTACTGACGTTTTAGAAGTTAGATACTCTGTATAACCGCAGCGCGATCGCGGACAGATTGACTCTTTCACCTGTGCTATTTGGGATAAGGCGATGTCATTGTGGGATGTAACAGCGATCTGACCCATCATCTCCTACTCGGCACAGATGGAAAACCCTGAAAAACATTTTGAGGATCTGTTGAAATACCTTTCGGTTCTTCTTTAACGGTACACGGTACGATCTGCTCGAAACCAGGTGGGGGTTCTGTTTCTTCGCGGAATTGCTCTTCTAAAGCGGCGATCGCCTGATTTCGGACTGTCAGAATCGTATTTTGTGCTTGTGGCGGGAGGCTATCGCTCGGTGTTTCCTCCGCCGTGCCTAAGTCAGCCGCTAGATTGCAGGCTTTGTAAAATCGCCTCAAGCTCATATCTTTTACAGCTGTCAATTCTCCTTGTTTCACAGCCGTGCGCTGTCCCGCATCTAAAACCACTACGCCTTCACCCCCAGAAGTGGCAACAGTCACGGGAACTTGGGGGTTTTCGGTCAAAACTCCAATTGATGTCATGTGTTTATCTGAGTTATGCTGCACCCATACGGCTGTTCCCGGCGCTGTGACTACAGCTTCTGGTGTCACAACAGTACCGCTCTCATCTCCAGGTGGAAAAATAAACAAGGCAGTACCGTTACGCAACTGAAAACTACGGCTACCAGGTACAAAGCGAAAAATAGCATTTCCCCCTAACCGCACCAGCGAACCTTCATTAAAAACTAAATCTGCTCTAGCGAGGGGATCGGTTTTGACTGCATCTAGAGGCTGAACCATGTCTGCAACTTGCGCCGATCGCGGCGGTTGGTTTTTCAGCCATAATTGAACTCGATTGACTAATTTATAAATTTCTGCTTGAGTCAACAAATCTGACTGCGCGATCGCTAGACTGCCGAACATGGCTACCAGATTACCTGCGATAAATCCTGGCGCGAGCAAACGTTGCCACCATTTCATCAAAATTATCTTCTCCTTAACTTGACTGTAATTTACTGTCTCAGGAACTTATACAACTCGGTCAAAGTCTTTTTGGAAGGGAGCAGGGAAAAAGAGAGCTGAGGGAGTTGAGGAGGCTGAGGAGGCTGAGGAAGCAATTCAAAATTCGCGCATTCAAAATTTCCCACTCGCCTCTTGCCTCTTGCCTCTTGCCTCTTCTCGCACACCCCACACCCTTTCTTCACGCTCTTACTGATAACTGATAACTGACTGACAGCTAAGTGCAAAGGAAGAAATTACTATGAAAATCGATCGCATCCTCAAAACTGGTTGCAGCGGTTTAATTTTAGCTGCAAGTTTCGGATGGTTTTGTATGCCTGCCCAAGCCGATAAGATTATTCAAATTAACACGCAAATTACCGGACAGGATGGTAATAGCAACACTTCGGTCCAACAATCCTCTCAAACTGCCGAAATTGATAAAAAGGGGATAAAAACGAAACTCGATCGCTCCGGTGACTACGACTATTTGCACGATTCCTCCGAGTCTTCTCGTCAAGACAAGCATAATCGAGGCAATCACCAACAAACCAATCGCAATGACAAGAAAAACACTTCTGTCGATCGCGGCGTTACTGTTTATCCTCGCTAGTACCTGCGATCGCTAGTAGCTTCAGAAATTTCTCAATGCTCTAGCGCGATCGCGTCAAATGTAAGCCTACACTGCGATCGCCTTTTCTTTTTCTTTCTAGTCTCAAAAAAATTTTGCTTTCTTTCCGAAATGAGGCACAACTTTTCTGATTAACTGTAATAGTGATGCAGCAAGTAACCAAAAACACTTGCTCGTCTGTGGAACAAATCTCTAAAAACCTCCGACATGAAGGCTATCGTCCTTCTGAGGACAACAACCAAGTGCAAGTGAAGTAATAAAAATGACAAACAACAATCTCAGAACCAATCTTAACGCCGGACTCAAAACAGGTTTAGTTGGATTAATCGCTGCCGCTGGCTTTGGTCTAATTGCTCTGCCCGTCAAAGCTGACGAAATTAACCAAGGTAACACGCAAACCACCGGACAGGACGGCTACAGCAACACCTCTGTCAACCAAAATACCCAAACGGGCGAAATTGAGGAAACTGAAACAAGATTTGGTCGTCCAGATCGTAGAGAAGGTCGTCCCGATCGCAACTCCATCAACCAAGGCAACGACCAACTCACCGATCAATATGGTGATGGTAATACTTCTGTCAACCAAAACACTCAAGATGGACGGATTCGTCGCGACCGCTTTGAGGTTCGCGATCGCTAAATCCTAATTCCCATCCTGCAATAGGTTGGGTCATGCTCCTCACACACAGCTGTAATGCGATCGGATTTGACGACCCTCAACTATAGAACTAATCTGAAACCGATCTTAGTCGAAGGAAGTCACGCACATGCTAAACACCACTTCACATCCAGAAGTGAAGAGAATTTTCTCAACTTGTTTGCTCGGTCTTGTTGCTGCTACTGGAATTGGATTGAATTCCCTTCCCGCGCGTGCCGATGTCACCAGTCGTAGCAGTTCTTCTAACAGTGCAACAGCGAGCGATGGTGGCAGCGTCAACCAAAGCACTCGGCAAACGAATATCATTCACAGTGACGGTTCGGGAAATCATACATCAACTCAAAATTCCCGTGTCAGTGGCTCTGCAAGCGGTGAAAACAACCGCATAGATCAACAAATCGACCAATACAGCGACCAAGATCGACGTGGTGACAGCACGAACAGTACCACCAGACAAAACGCTCAAAGCGATGCTGTGACGAACGGAACCGATAACCGCATCCAGCACAAGATCGACCAATTCATTCGACGAAGATAAGAATTTGCTGTAGAGATGTTACATGTAACGTCTCTACAGCCCAACAACTAACAACTAAGTGCAAAAAGAAGGAAAAAACTATGACAACCATCAAATCTACTGTTAAAGCTGGTCTAGTCGGAATTATTGCTGCTGCTGGTTTTGGATTGCTGGCTCTGCCTGCTAAAGCAGACGAGATTAACCAGGATTCAGTCCAAACCACAATCCAAGAAGGAAATAACAACACTTCTGTTAACCAAAGCACTCAAAACGCTGAAATTGATAAATCTGAAAGAAGATTTGGACGGCGTGGTGGTGCAGAGCGTTCGAGAGATGTTATCAATCAAACCTCCGATCAATTGACCGATCAATTTGGTAGCGGTAACACTTCTGTCAACCAAAACACTCAAGATGCTCGAATTCGCCGCGATGTATTTAATCGTCGTTAAACAATCGTTCATTGTTAATGGTTAATGGTTAATCGCCATCAACCATTAACCATTAACAATTAGCTAATAGTGCAGGTATCTGCTCATGATGAACAAAAAATCGATTTCAGTCTTGGTTGCCTCTATTTTTCTGGTGTTACCAATGGAAATGGCGAAAGCAGGCAACGTAGAAATTCGGTCAAGCAACGGGGGGTCAACGGTCGTTCGAGGTGACGACATCCGCGTGACCAACGGCAACTCTCAAGTTACAATTCAACGCAATCGTCCAGCCGTGAGAAGTAGCAACCGCTGGCGGCGGATCTACAATACCCGTACCAGACGCAGCCCGTGGAGTGTCAGTCCCCAAGTCCGGCGGACGCAAACCAGTTGTAGAGGCGGTAGTACATACAGTCACCAAAGTTCTTCCACAACCACTTCTTCTGGTGGTGGAGTCAGCCGCACTCAAACTTCTTCCACAACCACTTGCAGATAGCCGTCGGTAAATAGGAGCTAAAAGTGCGGTTTAAATTCTGGTTACTCGGCTTACTCAGCGTTACCACTTTATCTGTGGCTGCTTGCGCGATCGAGCAACCTCGTGCAATTGATAATTCTCAAGTTCTGAGAACTCGAACTGATTGTAACAAGGGTAATTATAGCCACCAGCGATCGCAAACCACTGTTTCTTCTGGTGGCGTTTCTCGCACCTATAGTTCTTCATCAACAACGTGCGAATAACACTACAAATCGACATTCCACACTAGGAGAAAAAGTGAGATTTATGAGATTTAAATTTTTGTCCCTTGGTTTATTTTCCCTTTCTACTGTATTGGCTTTAGGTACGACAACAATTAAACCCGCCCAAGCTGTATGTACTGCAACTGACGTGAACGTGCAAGTGGGCGTATCTAGAGAGCCAGCCGAGCAAAACAACGAAGCTAGCGCCGAGTTTGACGAAAATTGCTACAACAACAATAGTACTCATACGTCTACTCAAGTCGGTCAAGGCGATCGCGTCAGACAAAATCGCCGCAGCGAACATAAACTAGGTGGTCGTGAAGGCGACAACAAATTGCGCGAAATGGGGATAGATACTCCAAATATTTATACTCCTGTCGATGTTCGCGTGAATGTACCTACTCCAGAAGGAGCTTTGGAACGCCGTTAAATCAGTTGTCAGTTATCAGTTATCAGTAGGGTGGGCAACGCCTACCTAATGCTTGATTTGATGCATCAATAAGATGGCTAAATCGCACGCAATCTTAATAACTGCCTTAATAACTGCAATAACCGCTCGCTATTCGTAGCATATTTCAACTTTCTTGAAGTTAATTCCACAAATCCCTTCACCCTTTTGTACACTTAGCTTATACAAAGGGGTTTTTCAGTTATCAGTTATCAGAAGGAGTCGTAAGGGCGGGTTCACCAAAGATCTCTAACTCCGACGAAGATTTCGGATGAACCCGTCCGTACAGGAGTCAGAAGAATGTAATTACAATCTCTTCCACGCACCACGCATCACACACCACTCAATTACCAATTACCAATTACCCATTACCACTCACTTTCTCCCTACTCACTTAAAGATGTTAATCGGATTCATAATTGCTGTTTTAGGACTAAGTTCGCCATTAAATTATTATCAAAATAATTTATCTTTACCATCAAATAGTCAAACAATTAAACCTATGAATTATTCAAGAAGCTACTCGTATTCTCATAGTGTTGCTAGTACTTATAGTCAATCATCGACTCAATCATCGACTCAATCATCGCAGCAACAAACAACTGGAATCAGTTTGAATGCAACCGCACTGCGATCGCCTCACATTTTATCAGTTGCGATCGCCGGAAATACTCGTCTAACCGGAAAAGTCATGGTAGATGGGGTAGAAGTGAAAAAACTACAAGCAAGTCAAACAAGCTTCAATTTAGTGCCTTATTTAACAAAAGGAGATAACAAAGTTGAAATTGTAGGAGAGTATCGACCAGTTTCCTCTAACGTGGCGATTAAACTTTCTGGACCTGGGACACAAATATCACAGCAAGTCAGTGGCAACGGTAAATTAAGACAAACGCTCATTATTACCATTCGTTAAGCTTTTTCAAAAACCTCTGATTTATTTGTGAATAATTAAGTTATAGGGTAGGTATCGCTTACCCTATTTTAGATTTGGTCTTGCATAACCATTCTACTTCGCTCCTAACTAATAATAAGAGTAGATAGGATGATAACTTTATACCCACCTCCCCCTCCACTTTGTCCGAGGAAAGGATCGCTATGGCTGACGGTAACAATAATAACGCCAATTTTTTAAAAATCGTTTATACCAAAGTCACAACCAACGGTCAAACTGAGTTAGTGCCACTTAAGCTCTACTCAGAAGTGCCGATTGAAGAAATTGCCTTGCCTGAAGTTAAAACTCCAACCGCAAATACGGCAACGGGAATGTTAATCGCTAATCGTTATTTGCTACATCGAGTTTTAGGACAAGGAGGATTTGGACGGACATACCTAGCCTACGATCAACATTGCTTTAATAAGTTTTGTGTTTTAAAAGAATTTTTACCAGATTCAATTGCGACACATTGTTTACAAAAATCTCGCGATTTGTTTGAGCGAGAAGCAAGAATATTATATCAAATCTCTCATTATCAAATTCCTAAGTTTTTAGCATGTTTTGAAGATAACGAACGACTATTTTTAGTTCAGGAATACGTTGACGGCAAGAATTATTCTCATATTTTACGAGACCGTCTACTAAAAACCGGACAAGCATTTTCTGAAGCAGAAATAGTTCAATGGCTTCAGCATTTATTACCTGTATTAGATTATATTCACCAACACGGAATCATTCACCGCGATATTTCTCCCGATAATATTATTTTTGATGGCGAGAAAAATTTACCTGTATTAATTGACTTTGGAGTTGGGAAACAGGGAGTAGAAGCATCTGGTAATATGGCTGCTAGTAACTCCGAGCAAGCCTATATTAACTACAAATCTATGGTGGGTAAAGTTGGCTATGCGCCCCACGAACAAATTCGGATGGGTCACTGTTCTCCTAGTAGCGACCTCTATGCTTTGGGCGTGACTGCAATTGTTTTATTAACTGGTAAAGCACCCCATGAATTGCTCGATCGCTATTCTTTAGAGTGGCTCTGGCAAGATTATAAACCCGTCAGTCACGGCTTGACTCAAATTCTGAATAAAATGCTTGCCGACAGACCGCGAGAGCGCTATCAATCGGCAATGGAGGTACTTTCAGCAATGGGTGGAGGGCGATCGCAGCCTACTGTTATTAATCCACCTGGGACAGAATTTGTACCGCAATCGCCACAAAAACCTGTATTTCCCAGCCAACAACAGGCTTCTTTTTATCCGCAGACTACAGGTATTTCATCGCAACCACCACAAGTCACTCCACCTCCAATCGAGCAACGTTCCTCGCTGCATCCTGAATTCGTGAAACTTTGCCATCAAGAACTAACTAATTTTGTGGGACCAATTGCGAGTTTTCTAATTCGAGAAACTTTAACTCAAAATCCTAGTATATCGGCTCATATGTTAGTAGAAGCTTTAGCCGAAAAAATTCCTAATCCACAACAGGCGATCGCCTTTCGTCGTCGTTTGCACTAGATTTTTGTACTAGATTTAAGTATATGTATATTGGTAGGGTGCGTTAAATAACGCACTCTATTGAGCTTTCAGCCCGATCGCGCGATCGATAAGTAACTTGACAGATAGCGATCGCCCCCTGTAGTAATGCTGTAGTAGTGCTATTGTCTCACCCCTACTTTGCAGCACAGTCATGACAATCGAACAACTATTCAATGGTGCAAATATCTTCGTTTTACCCTTTTGGGTATTAATTATTCTGCTGCCAAATTGGGGCGTAACCCGAAAGATAATGGAATCATACCTCCCATTTGTCGCCTTAGCAGTGCTATACGGTTTTTTCTTCGTTAATAGTCTCACTGCTGAAAACGCCCAAGCTTTATCCAATCCCCAATTAAAACTAGCAGATCTCGCCCAAATCTTTGCCGATCCGAAAGTCATGGCGACGGGATGGACTCATTACCTCGTCATGGATTTATTTGTCGGACGCTGGATTTACTGGGAAGGACAGCGCACCAGAGTTTGGACGATTCACTCATTAGCCTTGTGTTTATTTGCAGGTCCTTTAGGCTTACTCTCCCACATTCTCACTAGCGCGATCGGTCAAAAGTTCTTTACTCGTACCGAAGAGAGTAAGGTAGAGACTGTTACTACATCTAGCTGAATTGGTAGTTGGTAGTTGGCTAGACTGATAACTGATAACTGAAGCAATGAGTCATCGGTAATGGGTAATTGGTAGTTGGCTAGACTGATAACTGACAACTGATAACTGATAACTGAAGCAAGAAAGAATTACACCCTGCTATATGCAACCAATTCGCACGTTTAATGTCTCTCCTCGCCTATCGCCGCGCCTCGAACCTCTCCGGCGACTGGCTTACAACTTACATTGGGATTGGAACGTTGAAAGCAAAGATTTATTTCGGCGCTTAGACCCCGATTTGTGGGAATCGAGCCACCATAACCCTGTATTAATGTTGGGTAACATTAGTCAAGCGCGGTTGCAAGAAGTGGAGGAGGATGAAGGCTTCTTGGCGCAAATGGATAGGGCTGCCCGTCAGCTAGATGACTACTTGCAAGAACGCACCTGGTATGATAAGCAACGCGGACAGAAGACGGGAGACGGTAGCCTTGCCACGCAGCACACGCTCCACGAATCTACGCGCTATGCGAAAGAGTGTTACGCTTATTTTTCGGCAGAATTTGGTTTAGTAGATTGTTTGCCCATCTACTCCGGTGGCTTAGGGGTACTAGCAGGAGATCATCTCAAATCTGCGAGTGACTTGGGTTTACCGTTGGTGGGTGTGGGCTTACTCTATCAGCAAGGCTATTTTGCCCAATATCTCAACGCTGATGGTTGGCAACAAGAACGCTATCCCATCAATGACTTTTATAATATGCCACTGCACTTAGAGCGCAATCCTGACGGCTCTGAGATCCGCGTTGCAGTAGACTACCCTGGAAGAACCGTCTATGCAAGAGTCTGGCGCGTCCAGGTGGGGATGGTTCCGCTGTACATGCTCGATACCAATATCGAACCGAATGGCGCATACGACCATAACATCACCGACCAACTCTACGGCGGCGACCTCGATATGCGCATCCACCAAGAAATTATGTTGGGAATTGGTGGCGTGCGGATGCTAAAGGCGTTGGGATATAACGTCACGGCATACCACATGAACGAAGGACACTCGGCATTCTTGGCATTAGAGCGCATCCGCGTGTTGATGCAGGGTGAAGGTTTGAGTTTTACTGAAGCCAGACAAGTCGTAGCAGCAAGTAACCTATTTACCACCCATACCCCGGTTCCCGCAGGAATCGATTTGTTCCCCGCAGACAAAATGTTGTATTACCTGGGACATTATGCCGATGCGTTCGGGTTGGGACGCGATGAGTTTTTGGGCTTGGGACGCGAAAATACTGGGGATCTGAGCGCGCCTTTTAGTATGGCAGTGTTAGCGCTAAAAATGGCGACTTTTGCTAACGGGGTAGCCCAGTTACACGGTGTCGTGTCACGCGAGATGTTTCAAGGATTGTGGCACGGTGTTCCAGAAGAAGAAGTGCCAATTACAGCCATCACTAACGGGGTTCACGCCCGTAGTTGTGTTGCTAAGTCAACCCAGGAATTATACGATCGCTATTTGGGTCCGAATTGGTCTTCAGCCCCCAGCGAGAATCAGTTATGGGAACGGATGGATGCAATTCCCGATGAGGAGTTGTGGCGCAACCACGAACGCTGTCGCTTGGACATGATCGTGTACGTGCGGGAGCATTTAGTCAAGCATTTGCGCGATCGCGGTGCTTCTCCTGCTGAAATTGCCGAAGCTCAAGAAGTTCTAGACCCCTATGCTTTAACCATCGGCTTTGCACGGCGCTTTGCTACCTACAAGCGCGCAACTTTATGGATGCGCGACTTTAAGCGGATCGAGAAAATTCTTACCAATAAAGACCGCAAAGTACAATTTGTCTTTGCAGGTAAGGCACACCCTAAAGATATTCCAGGCAAAGAACTGATTCGCGAGATCAACCGCTTTATTCGCGAACATGGGTTAGAGAAGCAAGTTGTCTTCGTCCCGAATTATGATATGCATATTTCGCGGTTGTTAGTTGCTGGCTGCGACGTTTGGCTCAACAATCCCCGCCGTCCCCGCGAGGCTTCCGGTACGAGTGGAATGAAAGCAGCGATGAATGGACTACTCAACTTGAGTGTCTTAGATGGATGGTGGGATGAAGCCGATTACGTCCGTACTGGTTGGGCGATCGGACATGGAGAAATTTACGACGATCCCAATTTCCAAGATGAAGTCGAAGCAAATGCCTTGTACGATTTAATCGAGCAGGAAGTTGCCAGACTATTCTACGATCGCGATACTGACAATCTGCCCCGCCACTGGATTGCCAAAATGAAGGATGCAATTCGGATTAACTGTCCGTTTTTCAATACTTCCCGGATGGTAGGCGAGTACGCCTTACGGGGTTATTTCCCAGCTAGCGATCGCTACTCTACCTTAACTGCCGATAAATTTGTCCCAGCAAAAGAATTGGCTCGTTGGAAAGCCGATTTAACCGAACACTGGAACTACATTAAAGTTGTCGAGATCGATATTGCCGAACCAGCAGAAATTCAAGTGAATCAAAATATTGCTGTCAAAGCCAGAATCGATCTTGCCACATTGTCCCCTGATAGCGTGCAGGTAGAACTGTATAAAGGTAACGTTGATGCTAGTGGGGAAATTGTCAACGGCGTACCAATTACGATGCAGTTTCAAGGTACAGATCCACAGGGGATGAGTATCTATACGGTTGAAATTAACTACACCACTTCTGGCTTACAAGGATTGTCATTACGGGTATTGCCAAAACACAAATATCTGTCCAATCCCTACGAGACGCGACTAATTCTCTGGGCGGAGGACTCTAGCGCCGTCAAGGTTAGCAGCTTGGACGGGCAAGGGAGCAGGGACAACAATGTACCCGCTGGTGCGATCGCCTAATACCCAGTTCCGCTCTAAACCCCAGTACCACCAATGCGCCGCTACATAAGCACAGATCAGACTATCTAACTGGTCTTCTACGGCTTTGAGGCTAGCAAGAGTCAGTGATGCGTGGCGATCGCTATTTAAAACCGATTGTATTCTCTTGTGACTCGTTATAGAGGGAATTTTGCCCCCCTTTTTAAGGGGGGTTGGGGGGATCTCCGAGGATTGGCAACTCTCCTGGCTCAAAACCAGAGCAGGTTCTAGAGTTGACAAAACATCAACAATATGCCGGCGGAGTTTGAGCAATTCTAAGTAACGTTCCGCCAGCTTTCCTTTTTTATATTTAAGAATCCGGTCTAACTGGAATAAATGCACGATCGCAGGATGCGGAAACACCTCAATTTGGTAGCGTCCTGGCATTTGAGGAGTAATTTCTGGCGCGTGGTTAAATCCCCTAGCTTCTAAAGCTAGACCAAAATCTACTGTCCTTTGAGCAAAAGGTAGGCTGAGATTAGCTGGATAGCAACCAGCATGATATTTACCAAAATATTTGTGAGTGAGTTTGTCAGGTAAACGCATCCCTGTGGCGTTGGGGATTAGAGTCGGCGCGTCTACAGCAACAATGGCTGGTTCCTCTAGTTGTACCCAAGTATCGATCCAAGCGAGGATATCGGCAATAGATTCTCTACGATCTAAATCCAATAGTTGTAACTGCCCGTTTGTTAGTTCTAAACAACACAAACCGCTTGCACCAGAACTCCAACCCAAATCTATTCCTAGAAATTTCATCCGTTAAAGCGATCGCCTTACCAAGACTCACTCGTTAAATTGTAAATGGCACTATACACGGTCAGACTAAATGCAGGTTATTCGTCTCAACGCACTCTCTGATAACTACATTTTCTTACTTTACGAACCACAGCAGAATATAGCTGCTGTCGTCGATCCGGCTGAGGCTGAACCAGTTTTACGCCAACTGCAACAACTGGGTGCAGAATTAGTGGCAATTTTCAACACCCATCACCATCACGATCATGTGGGTGGAAATCAAAAGCTGATGCAAAAATATCCACAGCTGACAGTTTACGGTGGAGTCGAAGATAAAGGCAGAATACCAGGACAAAAGGTGTTTTTACAAGAAGGCGATCGCGTTTCATTTGGGAATCGCACTGGCGAAGTTTTCTTCGTCCCAGGACACACCCGTGCCCATATCGCTTACTATTTTCCTCCTACCAGCGTCAACGAACCTGGAGAATTATTCTGTGGCGATACTCTATTTGCTGGAGGATGCGGGCGATTATTTGAGGGTACGCCGACCCAAATGGTAAACTCTTTGAGCAAATTACGAAATTTACCCGATAATACCCGGGTTTGGTGCGCTCACGAATACACGTTGAAAAATCTGCAATTTGCCTTAACTGTAGATGGAAATAATTCAGAACTGCGATCGCGCTTTGCCCAGGTACAAGAGGCTCGCGATCGCGAGCGAGCGACTGTACCATCATTATTGGGAATAGAAAAGCAAACTAACCCATTTCTCCGCTGGCAGCAACCCGAACTACAAGCAGTTACTAAAAGTCAAGATCCCGTGCAAACATTTGCTCGTTTGCGGGGCATGAAAGATAGATTTTAACAGTTATCAGTTGTCAATTATCCCCGATCTTGTAATTCCTGTTGCAAGACTTTTTGGTAGATTCGTGGCAAAGAACTGGTCATCGCGTTATCTTCAATTCCGTAACCGAGACTCGTCCAAGTACCGGAAAGCAGCCTTAACACTCGGTCTAACTTTCCTTGGCGCAATAATTCAGCAATATCCGTCCCCCACTCTTGCGAGTCGTTGAGCCAAGCATAAACCACCTTATCCTGATATCTTGCCTCAAAACTATAAGACTGCCAAAACAGAAAGCCAGAAGGCTGAGGGTGGTATCGAGGCGCAAGAGCATACCAAGTTGTATTTATCATTTGATATCGCCCCGCTGCGGTAGAGCAATTTCCCTTGTTAGGACCGTTGACAATTGTGATACAGCGTTCTGGATGACGGCTCAAATCGCTAACGCGCTGACCACCATAGATTAGAGAATAGGGTCGAGAACCATTTGCCTCGCTAGCGGAGATCGTCCGCATTAAAGCCCGAATGTAAGGATCTCCCCCCTGCATCACCAGAGGAGGAAAATTACTCTCAAAAGTAGGATCGGGAGGCGATTTCTCTTGAGGTAAATGCCGCAGAAAGGAAAGTAAGACAAATGCAGCAATACCAGCGGCAACTAAGCGCCTTCTGCCGATTCTTAACAAGGGGGTGGTAATGGGTAATTGGTAATGGGTAATTGGTAGTTGACTATTATTGGTTGTAGACGCTGGCACTACACTGCGTGAAGGTTGTTGGTTGTCGGTCATTATTCTCCCTTGTCCTCCTTGTCCCCCTTGTCCCCCTTATCCCCCTTATCCCCCTATTTAAGCAACGCCTGCAAACAAATCCGCCAAATTCTTCTCTGGGGCTTCTGGTTTGGCGATCGCCTCGACAATTTTATTCCGCGCTGCTGGTTGAAATAAAGCTTCCACACAGATTTCGGCTACCTTGGTACGCGGAATGCTACCGCTTAAAGACAGCGTATCGGGAGAATATAACTCGATCTTATCTGCGTTATCTTCATTCTTTAACCCCCCAGGACGGACGATTGTATAAGTCAAACCACTTTTTTGAATGTACTCTTCCGCTTGCTTCTTCCAAACCAAAATTAACCAAAACAAGTTGAGTGGATGGAAGAATTGCGACGCACCAACCGAAGACACCAAAACAAAATGCTCGATGCCTTTGGCTTTAGAAACATCGACTAGATTTTTCGTGCCTTCGTAGTCTACTTTATAAGGTGCTGTGGGGTCGAAGCCCGGTTTTGCTCCTGTCGCACACAAAACGACCGTACTATCTGCGATCGCAGCTTCTAAGCTACTTGGCTGTAGCACGTCACCCTGCACCAATTCGGCAGTATTAGGTAGAATTGCTCTAGCCGAGTCCAAGTTTCGCACCAGCGCCCGCACGGGAATATTTCGTGCCACGAGTTGCTGGACGATCCTGCGACCTGTCTCACCTGTTGCGCCTGCTACAAATGCTTTCATAGTGATTATGTTAAATAAACGACAGTTATTTGTCCTGCTATCTCTAAATTTTAAATTTGATAAACATTTGATGAACTCTGCCAGATTGACGTTTTGTTTTAGTAAAGATCGAGTTGGGAACAGCAACCTCTAACTTATCGTGGGCATCCTGAATATAGAGACCAGATTAGACACAAGGGCTTTTATGCTGTCAAGCAATCGCGAATACCAATACATGGAGGCTTCAGAAACGGTTTGGGATGCAGCAGCCGTGCCAGAGGTAGAAGTACCAGCCGAGAAACTAACTCGTTTTCACGGTCAGTTTACCGACTGTATGGAAATGTATGCTGACGTGCATACTGTTGCCGAATATCTTAACGCCCATCAGGGTTGGTTTTGTCGCTGCGCTCAGCCGATGACAGTAGAGCCGCTTGGCGCTAACGGTTATGCCTTGACAGTCGGTCGCTTTGGTGCCTTCAATTACGAAGTAGAACCTAAAGTCGGTTTGGAACTTCTACCTCCAGAGTCAGGCGCTTATCGAATTAGAACGATCGCCATTCCAAATTACGTTGCTCCTGGCTACGACGTAGACTTCAAGGCAGTGATGAATTTAGTGGATGCTAGTACTAACAGTCATTACAGCGGTGTCGTTACTGGAGTCGAGTGGGAACTCGATTTATCGGTTTATTTGCATTTTCCCAAGTTCATTCAGCGCTTGCCGCAATCTGTCATTCAAGCTACAGGCGATCGCCTCTTGAATCAAATCGTGCGTCAAGTCTCCCGCCGTCTAACTCACAAAGTACAGGAAGATTTTCACACGTCCTTCAATTTAACTTTTCCCAAAAAATCGAAGCGCCGTCATAGTTAATATTAGAGCGCGATCGCGCTCTAACACCAAATGCGATTACTGTTTAGTAATAATTCTCTGGACAATTTGTACTCCACTTACGGCTTGCCAACTAAATAGAGCTAAAATCGTGGCATTTAGGACAATATGGGTGTATCTCGCCCAATCTTGTCCTTTTTGCATGAAAGGGGACAAGCTAGCAGAAATAGCAATCATTCCTGTCATACCCAATCCCGCTAAAAGGTGAGGTCCAACGAATAGCTTGCCGTTATTAATGTAAGTCACAGCCATTGCACCAATCGCACCCAATACCATCAGCGCCAAAATCACCGAACCAACTTGGTAGTGTTTGACATTGTATCTGCCTTTGAGCAGCTCTTTCTTTTTCTCGCCTTCAGCAGTTCTTGCCCGTCGCCACTGTATACCCAAATAGAGCGCATAAATTGACACTCCTAGTAAGATCCACATCAAGACTGGATGGAAAAAATTGAGCCAGAACTTGACTTCTGGGGAGAGTAGAGTATTCATCGTGCGTTCACCTGGCTTTAAGAATCTTTATAAAAATTATAGTAGGGAGTCGGTAGGGGCGCACTGCTTTGCGCCCGTACAGAGGAGTCGGGAGTAGAGGAGCGGAGGGAGTAATTCAAGTCACAAGTCGCAAGTCACAATGAATTCCGAATTCTCCTCACTCACCACGCACCACGCTTTATGAGATGATTATGAGCATGGATAGTCGTGGTGTCTCCTTAATTCGAGCGGTAAAAAGTGGCGACGTTGGGCAGGTAACAGCGCTACTCGATCGCGGCGCTGACCCTAACGAGTGCGATCGAGAGGGTACGACAGCCTTGATGTTTGCCGCTCAACTTGGATATAGAGAAATCGTTCGCGTGTTGCTCGATCGCAATGCCAATCCCAATATCCACCGGCAACTTTTTGGCATTACGGCTTTGATGTTAGCAGCTGCGTCCCACCGTCTCGACGCGATCGAACTCCTGATTGCGAGGGGAGCAGATGTTAATGCTGGTAATGACGACAACAGCACAGCCTTGATGGTAGCAGCTGCCAAAGGAGATCTCGAAGTCGTACAAATCTTGTTACAAGCAGGTGCAGATGTCAATACTAGAGACAAAGATGAGGATACAGCACTGCTCCTAGCTATCCAGCACGGACACGATCGCGTCGTCCAAGCTTTACTCGTTGCAGGGGCAGATCCAAACCAAACCACAGCAGGCGAAACAGCTTTAACTCTAGCAACAGCAACAGCTAACACTCAGCTAGTCAGAATTTTGCTGGCACATGGTGCAGCAGTGAATGGCAAAAATTGGGAAGGTAGAACGGCACTCATGCAAGCTGCGCAAAGAGGTGATGTTGCCGTAACTCAATTGTTGCTAGCTAAAGGTGCTGAGCTGAATTCAAAAGATGATGCTGGCGAAACAGCTCTCACATTGGCAGTAGACGGAGGAAACCTAGAGATTGTCAAAGCCTTGTTGGAAGCCGGTGCTGATGTGAAGGCAAGGACGGAAGATGGTAGTACGGTAGTCGCGATCGCAGCAGCTAGCGGACAGGGAGCGATCGCCTCTGCTTTGCTTCTATACGGCGCTGACATTAATGCTAAGGATAAAGATGGAGAGACCCCCTTACATTTGGCTACCGTTGAAGGCTACGCTGATGTAGTAGAGACCCTACTCGATCGCGGTGCTGATGTCAATGTCAAAAATCAACTTGGCGATACTCCGCTACTGGTAGCAGCTTTGCAAGGACACAGCCAAATTGCTGAAGCATTGCTGCGGCGGGGTGCAGACCCTAATGTCAGAAATTCAGACGAAACTCCCCTCAACCTTGCCGCTAGCCTCGGTCGCACTGAGACAGTCAGAGTATTGTTAAACTATGGCGCAGACCCAAATATCCAAACAGCAGACGGTAAAACCCCGCTGATGAAAGCAGCAGACCGCAACCAGATCGGTGTGATGCAACAGCTATTAAAAAAAGGCGCAGATGTAAATCGCCAAGATGCAGCCGGAGCCACAGCTCTAATGTGGGCAGCCCATCGAGGTTACAGCGAAGCCGTAGAATTATTATTAAATGCAGGGGCAGATGTTCATTTAAAAAATCGTGGCGGACATACAGCACTGACGATCGCCGAGTTTAACGGTTATAAAAATGTGGTGCGATCGCTCCAAGCCGTTGAGGGTAAGTCGTAAGTCAAAAGTCAAAAGTCAAAAGTCAAAAGTCAAAAGTCAAAAGTCAGAAGTTATAACAGATCGCTGATAACTGCCCCCCTGCTCACTGCTCACTGTTTCGCTCCAGCTACATATGCTCCCCAAAGACTAGCACCGTCCATATTGGCATCGGTTAAGTTGGCTTGGGTAAGATTTGCCATTTTCAATTCTGCTCCACTCAGGTTAGCACCTTTGAGATTCGCTCCAGATAAATTAGCACCATTCAATTTAGCACCGCTTAAGTCAGCATGAGTGAGATTTGCCATACTCAAAGAGGCTTCTTGCAGGTTTGTTGCGCTTAAATTCGCTCCACTCAAATCGGCTTCGCTCAAAGATGCTTCTTTCAAGTTAGCACCACTCAAATTTACGCCGCTCAGAGCAGCACTGATGGCATCGATGCCTTTAAAATCTCTCTCTCCAGCTTGATAGCGCTCGATTAGTTCTGAAACGTTCATCTTCACCATCGATTCTCACAGTAGGATTGGTAGTAAGCATCAAGCTTGAGCGAACGGACTCTAGAGCCTGTGTAGTCGTGACTTACAGTCGCAAGAGTGCTTACTCGTATAAGTTTTGCAAATATAAAAAGCGAGAAAAGTAAGATTAGATACTGATGTTGGGGAAGGTGGAGCAATTTATGCAAATCGAGCAATGTCTTCATACAGCTATACTAGTCTCCAATTTAGAGCAAGCCGATCGCTTCTACGGGGAAATTTTGGGATTAGCCAAAGTCGAGCGATCGCTCAAATTTTCTGGTAGTTGGTATCAAGTCGGCACGTATCAAATTCACCTGATTGTTGCACCCAGCGTACCTTTTACAACTCAAAACCCCGAAAAATTGGGTCGCAATCCTCATATTGCTTTTGCTGTATCCGATCTAGATGCTGCCAAGCAAAGACTTTTGGCTCACAACTGTCCTATTCAAATGAGCGCTTCCGGTCGCGCAGCTCTTTTTACCCAAGACCCTGACGGCAATATCATCGAATTGAGTCAGTTATCAGGGTAATGGGTAATGGGTAATGGGTAATTGTTATCAGTAGCTAGTGGCTGGTGGCTAGTGACTAGAAATTCTTCCTTGTCTTCCTTGTCTCCCTTGTCCCCCTTGTCTTCCTTGTCCCCCTTGTCCCCCTTGTCCCCCTTGTCTTCCTTGTCTTCCTTGTCCCCCTTGTCCCCCTTGTCTTCCTTGTCTTCCTTGTCCCCCTTCGCCCCCTAATCCCCCTTGTCTCCCTTGTCCCCCTTGTCCCCCTTGTCCCGACTTAATGACAATCTTTGCTTACTGCTATACCGATCCTCTCCTCGATCCGACACCCGATCTCGGTCGATGGCAGGGTATGGATCGAGTTTATCAAGACTTAGGGCAGCGATCGCAGTTGCAGCAGTTGTTGAGTGACTGTCAGACAGCACCACCAAACTGTTTGTATATTCGTCGCTTGGACGATCTAGGCGATAGTATGGCAGAAATTGGCGATCGCTTGGTTCAATTACAGGCTCTGGGTGTAAAGGTAGCGATCGGTGAATCGTCTTTAGCAACCGATTTGGGGAGTGAATTAACGCTACAGACAGATTTAATTCAACTTCTACACACCATAGGACAACAGCAGCGCAGCCGTCGTCTGCGTCAAGGACACGCTCGCACTCGTCTCAATGCCTTGCCTCCTCCTGGTAAAGCTCCCTATGGTTATCGGCGTGGTAAAGAAAAATACGCGATCGACCGCACGACTGCTCCAGTTGTGAAAGATTTTTTTGAAAACTTTCTCCTGTTCGGTTCTTTGCGCGGAGCAGTACGGCATTTAGCACAAAAATACGGCAAAAAGATTTCCGTGACTACCGGACGACGTTGGCTGACGAATCCTGTTTATCGAGGCGATACGGCTTATCAAAACGGTGAGACGATCGCCAATACTCACGCACCAATTATTTCTCGGGAAGAGGCGGCTCAGATCGATCGCCTGTTGCGGCGTAACCGCCAGCTCCCGCCGAGAACTGCTAGCGCTCCTCGTTCCCTCGTCGGATTAGCGAATTGTAGCGAGTGCCAAGCGCCAATGACGGTTGTGAGCGTTACTGCTCGTCGTCAAAAGCGAGAATATCTCTACTTGCGCGCCTTACAATGTCCTCATCGCCCTAAATGCGGTGCTATTGCCTACGAACAGGTATTAGAACAAACAATTGCTGCTATTTGCCGCGATTTACCTAATGCTGTGGCTCAAATGAATTTTCCGCAATTGGATGCAGCAAAGCAGTCTTTACTCAACGCGATCGCCAATCGGGAAGAGATTCTAGCTCAACTTTCTCAGCTTACTAGTACAGGTATTTTGGATGAAGAGACTGCTAATTTACGCGCCTACAAACTGCGCGCGGAAATTTCCCAGTTACAAGCTCAATTTGCGACTTTACCACCAGTTAATTTACGTTCCGTAGCTCAGGCTGTATCCATTCCTCAATTTTGGTTCGATTTATCTGAATCGGAGCGTCGCTTCTACTTTCGCGAATTCATCAACCAAATTCAGATTCTGCGGCAAGATACGGCTTGGCAGGTACGCTTAGTTTTTGTTTTTTAATATTAGGCTTCACTGCAATATTAGGTTTCGCTTCTCAGGCGCATTGCTAGTTCTGCAAATAAAGCCGATAATGTAATTCGATTAGCTTTGTCGCTCCGAATTTCCTGAGTTTCTCGCTCAACTGTTGCTAGAATTTCCGCATATTTCTTGCCTATATCCTCGTTCATATTTTTAGATTGGTCTAAAATCTGCTGGCGTAAATCTCGGGCAATTTTATTTGTTTGCTCGTCCAAATCAAAAAGCTTTCTCTCTAGATTTTCAACTTGGTTTTTATGTTCTTGGGTCAGTTCTTTTAAAGTTTCATCTCGACTGACTTGCTGTTTTTTAACGACTTCTGTGAGAGATTCAATCTCTTGTCTGATGTAGGCTTCCAAGCCATCCATGCGCTTTCTTGTATCTTCCCGCAGTTCTGTAAATTCTTTCAGCAGTCGTTCTTCAATCCGGTTGAATCTTTTATTATTTTCTCGAACTTGCGTCCCGAAGAGAATCTCTCGAATTTTATCTAAACTTCCACTACTCAAATTTTCTACCTGAGCATATTGAGAACCATTTGCTCCAGGTGAAATCGACTCGTTGTTTGGAGATTCTCCATCTATATATTTGATATCGTCCTCTGTCGATGCACTCATTATTAACTCCTTATCTTTTCCTGAAAATGATTTATTTACATTTTCATTCTTGCCAGATCGTTTGCGATCGCAGTCCGAATTTAACTCAACTTTTCTAGTTTAGACGAGATTGTCTCTAAAATCTTTTCTTGAACCTTGTAGGCTTTCTTACTGGTGTATATACTTTAATTTACTAAAATTAATCGTAGCGCGAGTGCTTGAGGTTAATTAAAGTTTTTTGAAAAATTTAAACTTCGCTTTACAACAAAATCTCGAAAAACCAAGAAAATATTAAAAAATTTACACAGCTCGTCTTTGTCACAAAGAACTGTAACAAGATAGATCTTACTGAGTTCGATCGTTTCCAGTTTGGAGCCGCGTCACAACGTAACTATCGTGAGAAAATGTTAATTGCTCGCGATCGCAACTAACATGAGCAATACAATATTAAAATTCATAGATAGATGTCTCGCCGATAAAGAGTGTGGGTATATTTACAGGAAATAGACCAAATAACTTGGGCGTGCGCGATGGTAAGCTCGCCCCATGTCCGAATACACCAAACTGCGTCTCTAGTCAAAGTACAGATGCTAGCCATAAGGTAGAGCCGCTGAACTATACATCTGCTCCCGAGGTGGCGTTGACCCAACTCAAACAAGTTATCTCAAGTTTACCGAAAACAAATATTGTGACGGAAACTGACAGCTATATCTATGCTGAATTCACGAGTGCGATCGTGGGTTTTGTCGATGATGTCGAGTTTTATTTAGATCGCGACGCACAAGTCTTCCACGTCCGTTCGGCTTCTCGATTGGGGAAATCCGATCTGGGCGTGAATCGCAAAAGAATCGAGACGATTCGAGCGCAGTTTCAAGAACTACAAGCACAAAATTCCGCTTAGTACAAGAAGAAAAGAAATAAAACTGATAATTGGTCACTGGTCACTGGTCACTGGTCACTGACAAAAAAATACCCTCCTACTGTGGCTTGAGGAGGGTTTGAATCTTTGCATGAGGAAGCAGACTGTTTGGTCTACTGAAAGATAGAATAGAAGGCTAATGTGACATAAATGTGACACAATTTTCAATTCGATCGCCTTCTCTGTCAATTGCTATATGTTTTTATGGGCGTACCTCTGTGCGCCCTTACTAATTTGTCTATCTCGCGAATTAATCTACAAAGTCTGAAGGCATCTCAGGTTGTGCCTTGTCATTTGAAGAGATTGGACGCTGACCATCCACATTCAACGTCTTGTCAACTTTAAAATCATTCGCAGCGATAGGGCGTTGACCGTCAATATTTACTGTCTCTTTAATGTCTAGATTGCTGGGATCGACTGGACGGCTGCCGTCTACATTCAATGTCTCTTGAGTTTGCAGATTACTAGCAGTAATGGGACGCTGACCATCCACATTCAGGGTATCGCGCACTTCATTGCGATCGGCAGCGATAGGGCGTTGACCGTCAATATTTACCGTCTCTTTGACTTCTAGATCGCTAGGATCGACGGGACGATTACCATCTACGTTAATCGATTTTCGGGTTTGCTTCTTGCGACTCATGTTTCTTTCCTATATCGATTCTTATGGGTGAATCATTGGGTGGGGGTGGGTTAATTAAGTTCCTGGTGTAGAAACAAATATTTTTGCTGAAGCCACTCCTACAGACTTAATACTTTTGCGCTCTTCAGTATTGCGCTTCTCTTCGCGCCTTTGCGTCTAACGCTACGCTTCACCTACGGCTGATGCGCGACACAAAATCTTTTCTTGATTTCTTCAACCACGATCCAAAATTTATCTTTTAACCACATCAAAAACATCTACTAAAAGTCCAATCATCAAAAATTAAAAATCCCCCACCCGTAGGTGAGGGATTTTCTCATTTAACTACACAACTAGGTAGAGGCATTAGCCAAACTTACCAGCCGTGGAGGCAATGAGGAACGCAGCATACGTGAGGATGTATCCAGCAGCGAAGTGACCCAAGCCAACAATCCGAGCTTGAACGATGGATAGAGCAACGGGCTTGTCTTTCCAGCGAATCAGGTTCGCTAGAGGAGTCCGCTCGTGCGCCCAGACCAAAGTTTCGATCAATTCTTGCCAGTAACCGCGCCAAGAGATCAGGAACATGAAACCAGTTGCCCAGATCAAGTGTCCGAGGAGGAACATCCAAGCCCAGACAGACAGGTTGTTCATGCCATAGGGGTTGTAGCCGTTGATTAGCTGAGCTGAATACAGCCACAGGTAATCGCGCAGCCAGCCCATCAAGTATGTCGAAGACTCGTTAAATTGAGCTACGTTGCCTTGCCAAATACCTAAGTGCTTCCAGTGCCAGTAGAACGTGACCCAACCAGCAGTGTTTAGTACCCAGAAAGCAGCCAGGTAGAAGGAGTCCCAAGCGGAGATGTCGCAAGTACCGCCACGACCAGGACCGTCGCAAGGGAAGGCATAACCGAAGTCTTTCTTATCGGGCATCAGTTTGGAACCACGGGCATCCAACGCGCCTTTAACCAGTACCAACACGGTTGTGTGGATCGCCAAGGCAAAAGCGTGGTGTACCAAGAAGTCGCCAGGACCGATGGTCAAGAATAGAGAGTTCGTGCCGTTATTGATTGCATCCAACCAGTTAGGCAGCCATGCAGCGCCAGCGGTGGAAGCAACGCTATCGGGATTCGATAGCAGGGTATCGAAGCCGTACAGTACTTTACCGTGAGCGCCCTGAATGAACTGCGCGAAAACTGGTTCGATCAGGATTTGCTTTTCAGGAGTACCGAAGGCTACTACAACGTCGTTGTGGACGTATAGACCCAAGGTGTGGAAGCCCAAGAAGAGAGACACCCAAGACAAGTGGGAGATAATCGCTTCTTTGTGCTTCAAGACGCGATCGAGAACGTTGCCTTTGTTTTGCTCTGGGTCGTAGTCGCGTACCCAGAAGATTGCAGCGTGGGCAAACGCACCCAACATCAACGCACAAGCAATGTACTGGTGATGGGTATACAGCGCTGCTTGTGTCGTGAAGTCCTGCCCGATGAATGCATAGGGAGGCATCGCGTACATGTGCTGCGCGACCAAGGATGTAATCGTTCCCAGTGCAGCCAGTGCCAAAGACAGCTGGAAGTGCAGGGAGTTGTTGATCGTGTCGTACAAGCCTTGGTGAGGCAGGTTGAACTGACCTTCAGTGCTAGCGCCGAAGAATTTCTTGGCGTTGAGCATTTCTTTGATGCTGTGACCGATACCGAAGTTGGTACGGTACATGTGTCCGGCGACGATGAATAATACAGCGATCGCCAGGTGGTGGTGTGCCATATCCGTCAGCCACAAGGACTGGGTTTGGGGATGGAAACCACCTAAGAAAGTTAGAATTGCGGTTCCTGCGCCTTGACTCGTGCCAAATACGTGATTGGCAGTGTCAGGGTTAGCAGCATAAGCGCCCCAGTTACCAGAGAAGAAGGGTTGTAGCCCATCTGGATGAGGTGGGGTGGTGAGGAAGTTACTCCAACCAACGTGCTGTCCGCGAGATTCGGGGATCGCAACGTGAACTAGGTGTCCAGTCCAAGCTAAGGAGCTAACGCCAAACAGACCAGCTAAGTGGTGGTTGAGGCGTGGCTCGGCGCTCTTGAACCAGGAAAGACTGGGGCGGAACTTGGGTTGCAGGTGCAGCCAGCCAGCGAACAGGAAGAGAGACGCTAGCAGCAGCAGGAAGACAGAACCCATGTAGAGGTCGTTATTTGTCCGCATCCCAATGGTGTACCACCAGTGGTAAACACCAGAGTAAGCAATGTTAACGGGATAGCTTGCACCACCTTGGGTGAAAGCATCAACTGCGGCTTTGCCGAATTGCGGGTCCCAAATTGCATGGGCAATGGGACGGACGTGTAGTGGGTCTTTAATCCACTGCTCGAAGTTGCCTTGCCAAGCGACGTGGAACAGCAGGCTAGATGCCCACAGGAAGATGATTGCCAAGTGACCGAAGTGAGTGGCGAAGAGTTTCTGATAGAGATTCTCTTCAGTCATCCCGTCGTGGCTTTCAAAGTCGTGAGCGGTTGCGATGCCGTACCAAATCCGACGTGTTGTCGGGTCCTGGGCTAGGTCTTGGCTAAATTTAGGGAATTTTGTTGCCATAGGTTACGTGAATCCTCTGACCTATTGCCATCAGCAATCCATAAGAATTGCTGATGACTGAATGCTAACCTACTGAAAGTATTCGCGCCTCGAAGAACGCCCAGATCGTGACGATCGCACCCAAGAGGTAGTGAGCTACCCCCACAGCTCGACCTTGAATGATACTCAAAGCACGAGGCTGTACGGTGGGAGCGACTTTTAACTTGTTGTGCGCCCAAACGATCGATTCGATCAGTTCTTGCCAGTAGCCGCGACCGCTGAACAAGAACATTAAGCTAAATGCCCAGACAAAGTGAGCGCCCAAGAACAGCAGTCCGTAAGCGGACAGTGCCGAACCGTAGGACTGAATGACCTGAGCGGCTTGCGCCCACTGGAAGTCACGCAACCAACCGTTGATCGTAGTGGCGCTCAACGCCCAGTTGCCTGCCGTAATGTGATTGATCGTACCGTCTGGGTCTACCGTGCCCCACACATCCGATTGCATCTTCCAGCTGAAGTGGTAGACAGCGATCGAAATCGTGTTGAACATCCAGAACAACCCTAAGAATACGTGATCCCAACCAGAAACTTGGCAAGTACCGCCGCGTCCTGGACCGTCGCAAGGGAAGCGGAAGCCCAAGTTAGCCTTGTCTGGGATCAAGCGAGAGTTACGGGCAAACAAGAAGCCCTTAAGCAGGATTAGTACAGTAACGTGGATTTGGAAAGCGTGGATGTGGTGGATCATGAAATCCGCCGTACCCAACGCGATCGGCATCATGGCGACTTTTCCACCTACAGCCAGCACGCCGCCACCGAAAGCATAGCTGACGGGTTCGAGGGCGTTAGGAGCGGTAGAACCAGGAGCCAAGGTGTGTAGGTTTTGCACCCACTGCGCGAATACGGGCTGAAGTTGAATCGCCGTATCCGAGAACATATCCTGGGGACGACCGAGCGCTTGCATCGTGTCGTTATGGATGTACAAGCCGAAGCTATGGAAGCCCAAGAACATGCACACCCAGTTGAGGTGAGAAATGATAGCGTCGCGGTGACGAAGGACTCGATCCAGAACGTTGTTCATGTTCGTGGCTGGATCGTAATCCCGCACCATGAAAATGGTGGCGTGAGCCGCACCACCGACGATACAGAAAGCGCCAATCCACATGTGGTGCGTGAAAATGGACAGCTGGGTGGCATAGTCGGTTGCCAAGTACGGATACGGAGGCATCGCGTACATGTGATGCGCCACGATAATCGTCAGCGAACCCAGCATGGCTAAGTTGGTTCCCAACTGAGCGTGCCAGGAAGTGGTCATGTTTTCAAACAGACCTCTATGACCGTCTCCGGTGAAGGGTCCTTTGTGATTTTCCAGAATTTCCTTCAAGCTGTGACCGATGCCCCAGTTTGTCCGGTACATGTGTCCGGCAATGATGAACAATACGGCGATCGCCAAGTGATGGTGCGCTTGATCTGTCAACCACAGTCCACCAGTCACGGGATTAAGCCCGCCCTTGAAGGTGAGGAAGTCAGCATACGCGCCCCAGTTCAACGTCCAGAAGGGTGTTAAACCTTGAGCAAAACTGGGATACAACTCAGTCATCAAATTGGAGTTGAGGATAAATTCTTGCGGTAAAGGAATATCCTTTGGCGCTACCCCAGCATCCAACAGCTTGTTAATTGGCAAAGATACGTGGATCTGGTGTCCCGCCCATGCCAAGCTACCTAGACCTAACAATCCTGCTAGGTGGTGGTTCAGCATTGACTCGACATTCTGGAACCATTCCAACTTAGGAGCGCGTTTGTGGTAGTGGAACCAACCAGCAAACAGCATTAGCGCCGCCATGACTAAACCGCCAATGGCAGTGCAATAGAGTTGGAACGTGTTCGTGATGCCAGCACCACGCCAAATTTGGAAAAACCCAGATGTAATCTGAATGCCGTGGAAGCCACCACCGACATCAGCATTTAAAATGTCTTGACCAACAACAGACCAGACGACCTGAGCGCTAGGCTTCACGCCCAGCGGATCGGCTAGCCAAGCTTCATAGTTTGAAAAACGAGCGCCATGAAAATACATCCCGCTCAACCAGATGAAGATCACCGCTAAGTGACCGAAGTGAGCGGCGAAGATTTTACGGGAAATATCTTCTAGGTCGCTGGTATGCGTATCGAAATCGTGTGCGAGGGCGTGCAGGTTCCAAATCCAGGTTGTGGTTTTGGGACCTCTAGACAAGGTGCGATCGAAGTGTCCTGGTTTTGACCACAACTCAAATGAAGTTGGAACCGGATCGTTATCGACGACAACTCTTGCTTTCTTTTCCTCTCGCTCCGGAGGACTGATCGTCATTTAGACTCTCCTCTCTTGACAAGGAAACAGGAGTGGTTTAATTCACAAATCGATTTTCTTTGAAGAAGCCAACCATTTTGTCTGCTTTATGACATCCATCAGGTAGACAAGAAGACCGATCGTGAAACTGCTTTCTGATGAATTATAAAATCTCGGTTGTCTTCATCTTAGGCGTTTGTTAACAATAATTCAAAATTGCTCAACATTAAGCAGGTTCAGGTGTCCAACTTTCCATGACTGTGAAAAAAGTCAAGGGGTTATTTATATAATTTACAAAGCTAAATAATTTGCAACACTTATGAAGAAAGGAGCCGGAAGTCAGGAGTCAGGAGCCAGGAGTTATATCTTGAGACAGAAGTTTCTGAGTAGCTATAGTTGTAAAGAATGTATAAGTCACATGTGACCGTTAATACCCTCGGATCGCTAAAAATTAGCCATGATAAGGAAACAATAAGAAATTCTGACTTCTGACTCAGCAATTCCTGTACGGGCGGGTTCACCCGAAATACTTGTCGGAGTCAGAGAGATTTAGTGAACCCGCTCCTACGACTTCTGGCTCCTGACTCCTTCTCGGTCATCTGGCACAATCTGTAAATCATTTCAGGCGATCGACCCCAAACCCTTAAAATTTAGATTGAGGGTGATAGTAAATTTCGAGTATGAGGAGCATTCGGGGTGGTGGCGATCGCAAAACTACGAAAAATGGCTAAGGCTGCGATCGCAGTTCTAGCCGCAGCATGTTTGAGCTTAGGTTTGGTAAGTTGTGGCAGTTCGGATACTTTACGTGCCGCTACTCCTCCAAACGCCCGTAGCCCCGTCCAACTTGCAGGTAACATTACCGAAGTCGCCCCGCCGGAAGCTATTCTGCAGTTGCGTCAAGCCTTGGAAGTTCGCCAGCCGCAAGTGAAAATCTTGTCTCCCCAGCCCGATGAGGTGCTGCAAGACGATACGGTATCAGCCCGCTTTCAAGTCCAAGACCTACCCATTTTTCAAAATTCAGATTTAGGCTTAGGACCCCATCTTCACGTTATTCTCGACAACCAACCCTACGAAGCCGTCTACGACGTGCAAAAACCTTTTGTTCTATCCAACCTATCCCCAGGGACTCACACCCTGCGCGTCTTCGCTTCTCGCCCTTGGCACGAAAGTTTTAAGAACGAGGGTGCATACGCCCAAACTACATTTCACGTTTTTACCAAAACCGACGACAACAACCCCAACTCTAGCCAGCCATTATTAACCTACAGTCGTCCTAAAGGTAGCTACGGGGCAGAACCAATCCTACTCGACTTTTACCTTACCAATGCCCCTCTACACCTCGCTGCCCAAGCCGATCCTCAAGACGAAGTTCCCGACTGGCGTATCCGTTGTACGATTAACGGCAAGAGTTTTATCATCGATCGCTGGGAACCGATTTATCTTTCGGGTTTTAACAAGGGCAAGAACTGGGTACAACTCGAATTTCTCGACGAACAAGGCAACCCAGTCAAAAATGTATTTAATAACACCGTCCGCGTCATTTCCTACGATCCGAATAGCCAAGACACTCTCTCAAAACTGGTAAGGGGTGAACTATCCGCCGCCGCCGCCCGTGGTATTGTCGATCCTGACTATAAGGGTGAAGTAGAAGCAGCGCCTGCACCCTTACCACCAGCGATAGAAGAGACTACTCCACCGCAACCAGAAGAAGAAATACCAACCGAAACGAAAGAAAAGCCTGCCGAAACAAAGATTGAAACTCCAGAAACTGAAACTAAAGAACCAACCCCGATACCTCCAGCCAAGGTAGAAGAACCGAAAGGATTTTTCAATCGCTTCCGTCGTCCTTCTGCGGCTACACCATCCCCAACTGTACCGGAAGTCAAAGAATCTCCTGCACCGGAGTTAACTCCACCTGCTGTAGAACCACAGCCAGAAATTTCGCCGGAAGTAGAATCTGCTGTAGAACCAGAAGAGAAACCCGAAGCAGCACCAAAAAAACTAGAGGAAGAACAACCGAAAGGATTTTTCAACCGCTTCCGCCGTTCTCCAGTTGTCGCACCATCTCCAACGCCAGAAGTAGAAGCACCTGCACCAGAATTAACGACTCCTGAAGCAACGGAACCATTACCAGAAATTGCCCCAGAAGTACCAGCAGTAGAAATTACGCCACCAGTCGCACCGACTCCAGCGACTCCCGACTCCCCAGTACGGGCGCACAGCAGTGCGCCCCTACCGACTCCCGACTCTCAACGTTTTGGTGGTTATTTCAATCGTTTTCGTCGTCCACCAACTGCTACACCATCACCCACTTTGCCTGAAGTGGAAGAATCACCCACATCCGAGTTAAATACTCTTGAAGAGGAAACAACTACTCAAGAAACTGCACCAGAGTTAACAACACCAGTAGAACCAAAACCAATTGCGCCAGAAACACCAAAGACTCAAAATCCAATTGGTCAAAAATTTGGTGGTTACTTCAATCGTTTTCGTCGTCCTCAAGTTACGCCATCTCCTAATGTGACACCTGCATTACCAGAAATTACAGAACCAAGCGAACAGCCAATTCCTGACACTAAAAATTCAGGTGATGCGGAGTTGGTTCCGTCTGTTGGTGTACCTGAAAGTATTGGCGATCGCAATTAGCAATAGAATGAAAATTTCTCAAAGCTACATTATTGAAACACAAAGATGTAGGCTCAGATGTGTTTCTCTAGAAGATATTCCACACACATTTTCTGCTACTCAATATCAGGGTTTCAATGATGGTATGTTGTGGGAACCACCTACAAAGGAAGAAGAATTAATTGAGCCATATCAACGCAGCATTATATCTTGGGAAAATGGCGAAGCATACACCTTTACTATAGAGTCTAAAGATAGCAAAAATTTTAGATCTCTTGAGGGCGCACGGCTGTGCGCCCCTACTATCAATACCTCTTTTTCGGTTTAGCTAGTAAACGAGCCGCGATCGCACCCCCAATAAATCCAAATAAATGCCCTTGCCAGGAAATACCATATTGTATCGGTAAAACTCCCCAAATCATCCCGCCGTAAAGGAAACCCACAACAAGAGAAAATAAGATCGCTGCAAAACTCCGTTCAAAATAGCCGCGTAGGAGTAAAAACCCAAAATAACCAAAAATAACTCCACTCGCGCCAACGTGAATTGAATAAGGCGAACCAGTCAGCCATACACCCAATCCGCTGACGAACATGGTAATGATGCTAACGACAAAAAAATCGCTGGTTTCCCGCAACATCACTAACCAGCCTAGAGTTAGAAAGGGAATTGTATTCGCAATCAAATGCCCCAATCCACCGTGTAAAAAAGGAGCTAAGAAAATGCCCCGCAAGCCGATAAAACTGTGGGGACGAATACCAAAAGCGTCTAATCTACCTCTAAAAAAGAAGATATCTATAAATTCGGTAATCCACATCAGGGCGGCGAGTCCACCCAACACTAAAATTTGGGTTTGAATTTCCCGCGCGATCGCTCCAGATTCTTGTTTACTCATAGTTCATAGTTACGAAGTTGGTAGCAGCCTACCCCACACTCAAAACTTCTTCGCTCAAGCATAATTTGCACTGACTCAGGCAGCAAATACAACAATATCTGTGGCTGTGCTTGTATTTTAAAATGAGTTCAGAAAGTTTAGGTACGATTGCGCGGAGAAAACTCTGTTTTCTCGAATCGCTGCCGCAGTTCATAAATCCCCAGCAGTACGATCGCCACAATCAAAGGTAAAAAGTAGTAAATGCCTCGATATGCTAATAACGCCCCAAATAGTTCGGCTGATGGAATTTGCGCTGATAGCGACAGCAAGAGTACCGTTTCAAACACGCCTAATCCACCCGGGACATTGCTAATAACTCCTGCCAACTGTCCTAAGATGTAGATCCCGAAAAAACTTGGATACGATAGGGGAGCGTTAGCTAATAGCAAAACGTAAAGAACGCCGCCTGCAATTGCCCAGTCTAGGATCGCGATCGCTGTTTGAAATAGTGAAAGCTTACCAGGAAGGCGCGGAATTCCCCACTTGCCGAGTTTCATCGGCTTGTGACTCCAAGTATTCCACAATAAATATCCTGCAACTAAAAATAAAAATATCGTACCAAGCGGAAATAAAGAGTTTGAGGGAATGCGGAGTAAAGAGGGGACAGATACAGGTTCGCCGATCAACACCAAGCCAGCTACCGCAAAAAAACCCAGCCAAAAGCTAACGTGACAGAAAGTAATCACTTTCGCAATTTCTAGAGTCGATAGCCCCCAAGCCGAATAAAATCGGTAGCGAATCGCGCTGCCAGTTAAGAGTTCTAATCCGGCAGTATTGGTAATTGCCTGACTAATAATCGCCGTCAGTGCCACTTTCCGAAAAGGTATGGAACGGCGAATGTATCGCATTGCTAAAGCATCATACCCCGTCAGCATCAAGTAGTTCAGCGCAGTGCAAATCAGTGCAAGGACTATGTAACTTTTGGGAATTTCTGCCAAGCTGCGAAAAATATCTCGATAGTCGAACTCTCGCAATTGAGTTGCGATCGCCCACAACGATACTCCAAATAAGAGTAAACCTAAAATCGGAGAGCCAAACTGAGATAAGCGTTTGAGGTTCATTTAGCAATCTTAATAAATTTTACGAAAAAGCTAAATTTGTATTATTTTCCCGTAATACGTTGCCAGAAGTCATGAATCTAACGTAGTAGATGTGCTGTCAATTATTAATTCTGAGTTAATTGTTATTAAATATACAAAAAAAATAAATACTACTGACTCGCAAGCGGTAACAATCAAAACTGTCACAGCAACAATAGGTAGAAGCCGCAAATTAGACATCATCTCACGTCCCAATTTTGCTTAGCTGCCTAAAAAGGGTCAGGAGTTACGCACAAGAAAGTCTGAGATCTCGATCCCCCCTGGTTCCCCCCTTAAAAAGGGGGCTTAAAGTCCCCCCTTTTTAAGGGGGTTTGGGGGATCGACTGCGTAAGTCCTGAAGGGTGTTGGAGGATCTCCGAACGAAGCCAATCTGTCAAGCCAAATTTTTGATGAAATTTTGGGAATACTAGAGTCCAGGCATTGCCATGAATCGATAGAGGAGTGTTTTTATGACCCTGTTCGTTAATAACTTACCGCACCAAGTAGCACAAACAGATATTTTAGACCTCTTTGGCAATTATGGTTCTATCAAACATATTTTTTATCCGACTCACTGGAGTACAGGTGAAGGGTTAGGATTTGCCTTCGTTCAAATGACTGCAAAACCTCAAGAAGAAATAGCAAAATTTCAGCTTCACGGTGCTGAGTGGATGGGTAATGCTTTACAAATTCGAGAAGTGAGTTCGGATTAAGTTTGACTGACAATCTGACATGACTCTTATTTAAAGATCGGTTCTAGAACAAGAAGTTATAGAGAAATTTTTGCCTGTTTGGATTCAGAGCTGTATATCGAATATTTAATCAAAAAATCGGGATAGTTTAGCTAATTTCCTATCCCGATTGATTCTAGATTTTATACTTTAGCTACGCTTTTACTAACAATTTATACAGCGCTACGACGGTTGATTGCATTCCAAATAAATATAGCAACAATTGCACCAAGCACTGCTAGAGCTATACCAGGAATACTAAATGTTGTGGCTGCCAACTGTAAGGTTCCCGTACTGAGGAAAGTTCCCAAAGTACCACCTACAAATGCACCAATAATACCTAGTAAAATCGTACCTAAGATACCACCGCCTTGGCGACCGGGATAGATAGCTTTGGCGATCGCACCAGCAATTAAACCTAAGACTATCCAAGCTAGAATATTCACTGCTCAAACTCCTTTGAATAATTTATTTCAATACTTTTATGGTATTGATATATACTAAAAAATCGATCTATCGCACGGAAGAAATTTGAGAATCGCAAGATATATTCGGTTTATACGACAATGAAGGTGAAAACTATTTAAGTAAAAAATTAAACCAGACTGTGGATCTCAAACAACGCTTGCAGAATCACTTAACGGAAATAGTTCGCGATCGCGATCCTTTCCTATCAACAGCAGGACATTTCTTCGTCCGCCAATATATTCATGCAGAACTCAGTCAATGGGGCAAGGTAGACATTCATGAATTTCAAATTAGAGGACAAACTTTTCAAAACTTAATTCTCAATCTTCCTGGCTTGCAACAAAGTAGTCAGAGAAAATCTCCACAAATTTTAATTGGCGCGCATTACGACACCGTTCCCGGTACGCCTGGGGCAGACGATAATGCTACAGGTGTATCGGTACTACTAGAATTAGCAAAATCTTTGGCTACCCAACCAGCCAAACATCCCATTCAACTCGTAGCATTTGATTTAGAAGAATACGGATTTACCGGAAAAGACGGTATCGCTGTAGGTTCGGGTGCGTCTGCATATGCCGATTTATTACGCCAGCAGCAGCAACCGCTACGCCTAATGATTTCCCTTGAAATGTTGGGTTATAGCGATGCCACACCTGGATCGCAACGCTATCCGAGTCCCCTAGAACGCTTCTATCCCAATCGCGGCGATTTCATTGCTTTAATCGGTAATTTATCGATTGTTCCTGACTTAATTCATCTCAGCCGAAATATACGCCAAGTAGGAGTTCCTAGCGAGTGGCTGCCAGTTCCCAACCGAGGTAGGATTGTTCCCCAAACGCGATTAAGCGATCACGCTCCCTTTTGGGATCGAGGATATCGAGCGATGATGGTTACAGATACAGCAATGTTACGCAACCCTCATTATCACAAACCGAGCGATCGCATTGAAACCTTAAATTTAGATTTTCTCACGGGTGTTTGTCAGGGATTAATTCAAGGTATTTATCAATTACGGTAGAGCGATCGCGCCATGCAGCTGTACCCAAGCTACTGCTAACTTACAAATAGCCCTTGCATTGAGGAATGAGTGATGACGGTAGCCGATCGCGCGATAGGACGTTGGCAATTTTGGATCGATCGCGGTGGTACGTTTACCGATATCGTGGCGCAGCATCCTGACGGACGAACGAGCGTTCACAAACTCCTGTCGGAAAATCCAGAACGCTATACCGATGCAGCAATCCAAGGTATACGGGAAATACTGGGCGTGCCTGCCAACGCACCCTTACCAGCAGCAAAAATTGGCGTGGTGAAGATGGGAACTACTGTCGCGACAAATGCACTGTTAGAACGTAAAGGCGATCGCACTGTCTTAGTCGTGACAAAAGGCTTTCGAGATGCCTTACGCATCGGCTATCAAAATCGCCCCAACATCTTTGCACGGCAAATCGTTTTACCAGAAATGCTGTACGAACGAGTCGTTGAAGTAGAAGAACGCTACAGCGCCCAAGGCGAAGAACTCATTTCTGTTAATCCAGCCTATACTTTAGAACTGCAAGCAGCTTACGATGCCGGAATTCGTTCCTGCGCGATCGTCTTCATGCACGGCTACCGCTATCCTCACCACGAACAACAAGTTGCAGCCGTAGCCCGAAAAATCGGTTTCACTCAGATTTCAGTCTCCCACGAAGTCAGCCCCTTGATGAAACTCGTTAGTCGAGGTGACACTACCGTAGTTGATGCCTATTTATCTCCCATTTTGCGTAGATACGTGGATCGGGTGGCGAGTCAGTTGGGAGGGAGCAGAGGAAAGAGAGCTGAGGAGGCTGAGGAGGCTGAGGGAGTTGAGGGAGCAAAAAACAATTATCAACCAACTACCAACTACCAATTACCAATTACCAATTACCAATTACCAATTACCGACTCACCCAAATTAATGTTCATGCAATCCAATGGTGGGTTAGCAGATGCCCAAAGGTTTCAGGGGAAAGATAGCATTCTCTCGGGACCAGCGGGAGGGATTGTCGGGGCAGTACAGACAAGTTTGATGGCAGGGTTTAATAAGATTATCAGCTTCGATATGGGTGGAACTTCTACAGATGTTGCCCACTACGCAGGCGAATACGAACGGGCGTTAGAAACAGAAGTGGCAGGAGTGCGACTGCGAACGCCGATGATGGCAATACATACCGTGGCGGCGGGTGGCGGTTCGATCGCCCAATTTGACGGGGCGCGCTATCGTGTGGGACCCGAATCAGCTGGGGCAAACCCAGGACCCGCTTGTTATCGTCAAGGAGGACCGCTGACGGTAACGGACTGCAACATCATGGTAGGCAAGTTGCAGCCAGACTTGTTTCCCAAGGTATTTGGATCGCGTGGAGATTTGCCCTTAGATGCAGAAGTCGTGCAACGCAAGTTTAGTCAACTAGCGGCAGACATTGGAGATGGGCGATCGCCCGAACGAGTCGCAACGGGATTTTTAGCGATCGCTGTGGAAAAAATGGCGAATGCGATTAAGAAAATCTCTCTTCAGCGCGGTTATGACGTGTCGGAATACACTCTCTGCTGTTTTGGCGGCGCAGGCGGACAACATGCTTGTTTAATTGCCGATGCTTTAGGAATGCAGCAGATTTTGATCCATCCCTATGCTGGGGTGCTGTCGGCTTACGGTATGGGTTTAGCAGACGAACGGGCGTTGCGGGAACGTGCCGTGGAGAGGGTTTTAGATGTAGGGTTGGTGGCTGAATTAGAGGAAATTTTAACTCAGTTGGAGTTAGAAACAAAAGCAGAACTAGACCTTACAGATAGGGATCTCCGCGTTACCAATAGGGTTGAGGTGATGCGGCGAGTACATTTGCGTTACGAGGGGACAGATTCGCCTTTGGTAGTCCGATATGAAGATATAGCAGGAATGCGACAGCAGTTTGAGGCAGCGCACCGTCAACTGTACGGGTTTATTGCTGCCGATCGACGATTAATTGTCGAGGCTGTAGCTGTGGAGGCGATCTTAAAAACAGAGGTGGCTACAGAACCAATTGTGACCCGGCGCACCGACGCACCTCCCGTACCAGTGAAGACAGTACAAATGTATACAGCCGCTGCGTGGCACGACACACCTGTATATAGAAGAGAAGACTTACAACCAGGAGATTGTATTTTCAGTCCGGCGATCGTTGCGGAAGCCACGGGGACGAATATCGTCGAACCTGGTTGGCAAGCCGAAGTGACACAGAGAAATCATTTGGTGTTGAGAAGGCGAGAGTCGGAAGTCAGAGACAAAATTCAAAATTCAAAATTCAAAATTCAAAATTGGGACAAGGGAGCAACTACCAACTACCAATTACCAATTACCAATTACCAACTACCCGATCCGGTTATGTTGGAAATTTTCAATAATTTATTTCGGGCGATCGCGGAACAGATGGGTATAACGTTACAAAATACAAGTTCTTCGGTCAATATCAAAGAAAGGTTGGATTTTTCCTGCGCCATTTTCGATTCTCGCGGACAGTTGGTGGCAAACGCGCCTCACATTCCGGTTCATTTAGGTTCTATGAGTGAAAGCGTGACGGCGTTGATTGCCCAGAAAGGCAGTAGCTTGCAACCTGGTGATGTCTATGTATCGAATAATCCTTACAATGGTGGGACTCACCTGCCCGATATTACCGTAATTACGCCCGTTTTTCCCAATTCCCTATACGGGCGGGTTCACCAAGAAACTTCGTTCGTCACAAATATTTCAGGTGAACCCGCCCCTACACCCATCTTCTACGTTGCTTCCAGGGGACACCATGCCGATATTGGCGGGATTACTCCTGGTTCGATGCCACCTAATAGCACGACTTTGGAACAGGAAGGGGTATTAATTGATAATTTTCTGCTGGTATCTCAAGGAGAGTTTCGCGAACCGGAGTTAATGCAACTTCTATGTGATGGTGCGTATCCCGTTCGCAATCCGATGCAAAATCTTGCCGATCTCAAAGCCCAAATTGCTGCAAACGAACGCGGCGTGCAAGAACTCCACAAAATGGTAGAACACTACAGCCTGGAAACAGTCCAAGCCTACATGGGTTTTGTCCAAAATAATGCTGCCGAGTCGGTGCGAAAAGTTATAGAAGGACTCAGCAGTGGAGAGTTCGCTTACCAACTCGACAATGGCAGTGTCATTCAAGTGGCGATCGCGATCGATAAATCTACCCGTAGCGCTCGAATCGATTTTACTGGCACTTCACCCCAACTGAAAAGCAATTTTAATGCTCCGGCTGCGGTGTGCAAAGCTGCGGTGTTGTATGTCTTCCGCACTTTGGTAGATGACGATATTCCGCTTAATGCTGGCTGTCTCGAACCTTTGGAAATTATTATTCCTGAAGGTTGTATGTTGAATCCTCGCTATCCGGCAGCGGTGGTAGCGGGAAATGTCGAGACTTCTCAAGCGATTACCGATGCTTTATATGGTGCTTTGGGTGTGATGGCAGCAGCGCAAAGTACGATGAATAATTTTACTTTTGGTAGCGATCGCCATCAATATTACGAAACGATCTGCGGTGGTTCGGGTGCGGGTGCAGATTTTAACGGCACGGATGCGGTGCATACTCACATGACAAATTCCCGCCTTACCGATCCTGAAGTCTTAGAATGGCGATTTCCAGTCTTGTTAGACAGTTTTAGCATTCGTCCCCACAGTGGCGGTGAAGGCTTACATCACGGTGGTAATGGTGTCATTCGCCGCCTTCAGTTTCGCGAACCAATGACTGCTGCCATTCTCTCTGGACGTAGGATTGTACCTCCCTTTGGCTTGCATGGTGGTAAGCCTGGGAAAGTAGGGAGAAATTATATTCAACGCCAAGATGGTACGGTGGAGGAGTTAGGTAGTACGGCGATCGCGCAGATGCAGCCTGGAGATATTTTTGTCATTGAAACCCCAGGTGGTGGTGGCTTTGGTGCTTCGCGATCGTGATTTTCAATTGAGGAAAACACACGTTCTGTAGGGGCGCACAGCTGTGCGCCCCTACAAATGTCACCCACGCAAGCGAGAATTCTATGAGAGTCTTGAGGCGATCGCAAAAATGCCCTTAATACACTTACCACGCTATCTAAATCTCAACCACTGACAAAAGTAAGATTTAGAGTCAAATTCATCGAATTTGTAATCTGTAAATAGATTGATGGCTGCTTGCTTAATCGTCAAGATAATTAAACATTAATAGGTAAAGAAAATTTAAGTAGGCACAATCTTTTACTCATGTCTGAAGAATTTAAGCAAGGCGATAAAGTTGAGTGGAAAACCTCTCAAGGAAAAACCACTGGTGAAGTAGAAAAGAAACTCACTTCTCCTACAGAAATTAAAGGACACCACGTTGCTGCATCGAAAGATCATCCTGAGTATCTGGTAAAAAGCGAAAAAACAGGGAAAGAAGCAGCTCATAAACCAGATGCTTTGGACAAAGTAGAGGAGTAGAATTAAGTTATGAGTCAAGATGTCAATTCTGCGATCGCAGAGTTTCATCAAGTCGTCAATATGACTCCTAAAGAGCTTGAATCTTGGTTGAAAACTGAGGAGTCACAAGCGGTAGGACAAAGAAAGGATGATGACGAGTCAACCGGACATAAATCTGGAAGACGAATCGTTGAGTTATTGCAAAAAAAAGAGGATGAATATACTGAAGACGAGATTTCTCATATGAAGAAAGTCATCAGTTACGTCTACCGTCATAGCGCCCAAAAACCATCGCACGATATTGAGAATTCGCGCTGGTATTATTCCCTAAAAAACTGGGGTCACGATCCGCTGAAGAAGTAAATCATTCGGTAGGGTGCGTTAACAATAACACACCCTATTGTTAATCGATCCAGAAGTGCTATATATAGCTCGACAATTAAAAAATTATTTAAGCATTTGCAGACAAGAAAGGAATATTTTCAGCCAAAGCATCCTTCACGATTGTTCCTTGTTTGCTTGCCCAATATTGACTCAAAAAATGAATTTGTCTCAAACCGACAACTAAATTCAAGCCAGGTACAAATATCCACCAAACAGTTAGCGGTTCTTTCATTCCTGCTTCTCGATACAGCGCATTCACAGTTTTATACAGCTTGAACTGCACGATATAAATCCAAACCACCCCCAGCAGTGAAAACCAGCCGAACCAACCTGGTACGTCAGGATCGTAAATCCGTAACAATTGGGGAACGACAACCCCTAGTACAAAAGGTGCTAAGCACAACGTCCCAGACCACCCATAACCGTTGTAGCGGCGTAATTCTTCTTGGATAATCCATTTATACCAGCCGTAATACAGCATCAGACTAGCAACAGACAGTAAAATGACACGCCAAAGAGGACGGGGTTTACCTATGAATCGGTCAGACATATGAAAGGAGAAGCTTTTCTTTACATTACTTCATAATAAATCGAATGAAGCTATCTCGCACTCTACGAAGCACGACGCACGAAAGGTAAAAGGTCTGATAAGATGTCTTCGGCAAAATGCTCTTGAGGATAATGCCCCGCTTTTTCAAGTTTGACAATCTCTGCTTGGGGTAGGCTGCTGGCAAATTTCTGGGCGATTTCGACAGGAAGCCAAGGATCGTTGACACCCCAGACAATTAAAAGTGGTTTCTGCCAGTTTTGAAAACCATCGGCAATTTCCGACATAGACGGGGACATTTTCAGATTGCGTACCGTCGTCATCAGCGATCGCCCCGCTTTTGAACTTTTCAAAAAAGGCTTGCGAAATATGTCTAAATCTGCATCCGAAATCTGGTAACGGCTACCACCTTCGAGGGTACGATCCACCAATAAAGGATCTTGCGTCGCCATGTCTCCCGCAAAAGGTAGTCCCCACTGTTGCATCTGCCAAGGTAGTTTAGCAGCCGTAGTCAAGGGAGTATTGAGAATGGCAATATTTTCGACGCGATCGCTATGGCGTAAGGCATACTGCAAGCCTACCGAACCCAAAAATCCTTGCACGACCAAACAAAAGCGATCGATCTCCAAAGCTTGAATAAAGTCATCTAATGCCTTGACAAAAGCATCGGGAGTGTAATTAAAATCCCGCCCTTGGGGTTTTGCTGACGAACCAAAGCCAATCAAATCGGGAGCGATCGCCCTTGTTCCCTGACTCCCCAAAGCAGGCATAACGTGTCGCCAACCGTAGCTATGGGAAGGTAAACCATGTAACAGCACCACTGGCAGCAGATCGCTCATTCCAATCGGAGCAACCTCGCGGTAGAACCATTCTAGGGAACCAACATTAATTTGATGTTCTGTAATAGACACGATACGAGTAATGGGTAATGGGTAATGGGTAATAGGTCATAGGCAACCACCAACTACCAACTACCAATTACCAATTACCACTCTTCATCAGAAGATAATATCATTTTGCGGATCGCTTGTGCGGTGGCGGGTGCGAGTAAAACACCGTTGCGATAGTGTCCCGTCGCTAAGAGAATATTGCTAAATCCTGACAAGTAGTCGATTATAGGAGCGGAACGACCTTCAGGACGGGGACGCAAACCAGACCAGGTTTTGATAATATTTGCCGTAGCTAGAGCGGGACAAAAAGCGATCGCCTGTTGCATGACTGCCTCTAACAAGGCTGGTGCTGCCTCGATTTCTCGTCCAATGGCAGGAAATTCCACCGTCGCTCCTACCCAATATTCAGTGGCTTGTTGACCCCCATTTAGAGGGACAATATGCACGTCGTTACCCGTGATGACGGGTTGAAAATCTGTGTTACCCAGAGGGCGATCGAGCTTGAGGTGAATAGCTTGACCTAGTACGGGTACGATGTCAAATTTTAGCGGGGGTGAAGTTTCTGTTGACAGAGATGGTAACGAGCCTAAGCCAGCCGATACAACTAGCCAATCAACATTCAAATGCGATCGCTCTCCAGAAATTGTTATTTGTCTGATGCGGCGATCGTCGGGCAAACCACCTTTAGCATAACTAGAACTGAAATTAGATTCCTCTATCTGTGTTCCAAAGTAAAATTTGACACCGTTGCGTTTTGCTCCTTCAACTAGAGCTAAAGTTAAACTCACCGGATCGACTTGCCGATCTTGGGGCGAGTAAATTGCCCAAGTCGAGGGATTGCAGTTAATTTGCGGACAATAAGACTTGACTTTTGCCCCATCCCAAATTTCTAAAGCTAAGCCATGAGAGGCGCGAGTCGCGACGAGTTTCTCCCAAGAACCGAGTTCTGCTGCCACGCACAACATCAAAATTCCCTGCCGATTAAAGGGGATGTGATGCCCTGTGAGTGCTTCTAATTCTGGAATGAGGGTTTCATAGCGTTGGATACTTGCCTGTCGCAACTGCCACGCCCTACCCTTAGTTTTATGGCTGATGACACCCATCAAAACGCCCAAAGCCGCTTTTGTTGCTGCTTGCGCTGGCAATTGGCGATCGAGGACAGCAACCTGTAACCCTGGAACTTGGCTCAGTTCGTAGGCGATCGCTGCCCCCACTATACCGCACCCGATAATTACTACTTGAGTCATATTTGAGCGGTTAGGAGTAAGGGATAAGGGAAATTTTGGGTTTTAGATTTGGAATTATAGATTGTAATTCCCCCTTGTCTTCCTTGTCTCCCTTTCCCCGACTCCCGACTCCCTACTCTGCTGTTTGAGGAAGCAACTGAAGAAAGTTGTCGATGTCTGCTATGGCTTCTCTGGCGTTGAGCAAGACTTTTTTCGCATCGCCTTGTTGAGCAGCTTGATCGACCGCTACTAGGTCGTTAAAGAAGTTTCGCGTAATCTGCTTTGCTTTAGATTGATCTTGCGGCAGCAGATTGCGCGTCATGTAGTTCATAGTCAATCGCAGTTCTCCTAAAGGTCCGTGGACGAAATTACCGACATCGATCCAATCTTTTCTTTGTACTAAAGACGGGATTTCTCTGCTGGCGCGATCGCGCAAGCTTTGGATATCGGGAATGTACTGCTGGATCTGCTGAATTTGAGCCGAGCTGTAGGTCGGGGGTACTGTGGCAGTGCTGGGACTACTACAGCCGATGAGAAATGTTGCCAAAATTACCAAAATAAGGGATAAGAACGATCGATGGCGCAACATAGAATCAATTGCTTGTAACTGCTACTAATCAGTGTCATTTTAGATCGCTAATGGTAACAATCAATCCTAGCTATGGGAGTGAATTCAAAGATTTTAGATTTAAGGCAGAAGGCGAGGGGTGAGAGGTAAGAGGTGAGAGGCGGTAAATCCGAGCTAGAGGGGCATTGATTTAGTTGTAGTCCCAGCCCTACCATGCAGCGCCAAGCATCTGACGTGTCATCTTTGCTAGTTCTCGTATCGGCATTCAGTTGCGCTTGGCTCCAGGGTCGTCAATGCCAGTAAGGTGAGGGGCGTGAATTTTAATTTACCGGAGAGGTCAACTGGTAAAAAATAATTGGAAATTATAGCAATCCTAGATAGCTTGTGGGAATAAGGAGAAGCCGATAAGCTAGAGAAACCTTTGTAGTTGCTCTCTCAATTCT
>NZ_RSCK01000023.1:86668-89404 GCF_003991895.1 Chroococcidiopsis cubana SAG 39.79 | reverse complement strand
GACGCTTATTTCTCCATAAAAGTATTTGTTCCAGAATATCACTTTAAGCTTGGTATAAATTTAGATGCGTTTGCCCTGGGAACTGCTATTAGTTGATGACGGCTCCACGGACGGGAGTACGGCGATCGCCCGTCGCTATGCCGAACAATACCCTCACAAAGTCCGTTATCTCGAACACGAAAATCATCAAAATTGCGGCATGAGTGCAGCGCGGAATTTAGGCATTCGTCACGCTCAAGGCGAGTACATTGCTTTTCTCGATGCTGACGACATTTGGTTGCCACAGAAATTGGTACAACAAGTTGCTATTCTAGAATCGCAGCCCGAAGCCGCCATGCTTTACGGACGCACTCACTTTTGGTTTAGTTGGACGGGAAACCAGAGCGATCGCCAATACAACTATTTCACAGAACTGGGCGTTGAACCCGACACTCTAGTCCAGCCACCCACGCTGCTAGAACTCTTTTTACAAAATGAATCTACCGTCGCATCTACTTGTAGCGTCCTGATCCGCCGCGAGGTATTTCAGAAGATTGGTGAATTTGAGCCAGAATTTCGCACCATGTACGAAGATATGGTCTTTTACACCAAAATATTTCTTCAAGCACCCGTGTTTGTCTCAGGGAAATGCTGGGATCGATATCGACAGCACCCCCAAAGTAGTTGTCGCATAGCAATTGAGGAGGGAGAGTATAACTCTTTTCACCCCAGTCCCGCTCGTGGCACTTTTTTGCGTTGGGTAGAGGCTTACTTACGCGATCGCGGTGCTGAGAGAACGCAGGTGTGGAGCGTTCTCCAAACAGAATTACTGCCTTATCGGTATCCATTGTTGTATCCAGTAGGGCGAATGCTGAGACTGTGGCGACAGCAGGCGAAAACGGTATTAAAGTCAGCTGGGCGGCGGGTTTTACCTAGAGACTTGCTGTACTGGCTGAAATTTCAAAAAAGATTTAGAGGTACGTCACACTTGGGCGGAGTGCGCTTTGGTAATCTCCGCCGTCTCAAACCCGTCAGCCAAAACTTCGGTTTCAATCGCGGTTTGCCGATCGATCGCTATTACATTGAGAAATTTCTTGCCAGCCATGCCGATGCCATACGCGGACACGTATTGGAAGTGAGCGAAAACAAATACACGCTCAAGTTTGGCAGCGATCGCGTCAGCAAAAGCGATATCCTGCACGTAACTCAGGATAACCTCGCAGCAACAATAGTCGCTGACTTGACCTGTTGCGATGAAAACAGCGTACCCTCAAATACTTTCGATTGCATTATTATTACGCAAACCCTACCGTTTATTTACGACGTGCGGGCGGCGATCGCAACTCTACACAGGATATTGAAGCCAGGGGGAGTTATATTAGCAACTTTCGCTGGCATTAGCCAAGTCAGCCGTAGCGATATGGAAACTTGGGGAGAATACTGGCGATTTACAACCCTTTCAACTCGGAAGTTATTTTCTGAAGCTTTTCCAGCAGCCCAGATAAAAGTAGAAGCGTATGGCAATGTATTAGCTGCAATGTCATTTCTACAAGGATTAGCCGTCGAGGAACTGCGCCAAGAAGAACTAGACTACTTCGATCCTGATTATGAATTGTTAATTAGCGTGAGGGTAACTAAACCAGAGGTAAATCATGAAAATACCTGGGAAAATACCTGGAGCCAATCGGATACGACGGTTTGCCCGTCGCTGTCGCAACCGGCTTCAGCCAGGGTCGCTGATTCTGCTCTATCATCGCGTCACTGACGTGAGTTGTGACCCTTGGGGATTGTGCGTGACACCCCAGCACTTTGCCGAGCAATTGCAAGTCTTGCGCCAATATACCCAGCTAACACAACTGCGGCGATTGAGCCAAGACGTAGCAGAGGGCAAACATCATCGCCGTCACGTTGTCATTACTTTTGACGATGGCTACGCTGATAACCTCCACAATGCCAAGCCAATACTCGAACGCTATGACGTACCTGCCACTATCTTTATTGCTAGCGGCTATGTCGATCGCGAACGAGAATTTTGGTGGGATGAGTTAGAGCGGCTATTTTTGCAACCTGGGGCATTACCCCAGCAACTAGAGCTAAATATCAATGGCTATCAATATCAGTGGGATTTGGGAGAATTTGCCAATTACACCGAGTCAACATACCAGCAGCATCGCCATTGGAAAGCAGAACAGGAAGATCCCCCCACTCCACGTCAGTTGGTCTATTACGAGGTCTGGAAACTACTTCGCGTTTTACCAGCAGGCGATCGCGATCGCATTTTAGATCGACTGCTAACCTGGGCGGGAATGACAGCAGGTAGCCGTTCGACCCATCGTTCTCTCTCCTTATCAGAAGTAGCAGCTCTAGAGCGGGGATCGCTCGTTGAAATCGGCGCTCACACGATCGCGCATCCATTTCTCTGCTCTCTGCCCTTATCTTCGCAGCAAGAAGAAATTTACCACAGCAAAGCTCAACTTGAAGAACTGCTCGGACACGAGGTGACAAGCTTTTCCTATCCCTTCGGCAACTACACCTCAGACTCGGTAGCTATCGTCCGCGATGCTGGCTTTAACTGTGCTTGTGCCACGATTCACGCTAGCGTCCAACGCCATAGCAATCTGTTTGAGCTACCCCGCGTCGAAATTCAAAACTGGAATGGAGAAGAGTTTGCTAGGAGGCTATCGCGTTGGTTCGATGTTTGAACAGTGAAGAGTGGCTAGTGGCTAGTGGCTAGTGGCTAGAGTTTCTTCCTTGTCT
>NZ_RSCK01000023.1:0-86511 GCF_003991895.1 Chroococcidiopsis cubana SAG 39.79 | reverse complement strand
TGTCTCCCCCCTCTGCCTTGTCTCCCCCCTCTGCCTTGTCTCCCCCCTCTGCCTTGTCTCCCCCCTCTGCCTTGTCTCCCTCAGCTTTCTTTCCCCGACTCCCGACTCCCAACTCATGCAGCCACTTGTTTCAATTATTACTATATTCTTGAATGCAGAGGATTATATTGAAGAGGCGATCGCCAGTGCGATCGCTCAGTCATACGATGTTTGGGAACTGTTACTCGTTGATGATGGTTCTACGGATAGCAGTAGCAAAATTGCTCGCGACTATAGCGATCGATATCCCGAAAAAATTCGCTATTTAGAACATCCAGGTCATAAAAATTGCGGCATGAGTGCCTCGCGCAATCTGGGAATTCAACACGCAAGAGGAGATTATATCGCCTTTTTAGATGCGGATGACGTTTATTTACCCGATAAAATTGCCCAACAAGTCGCAATTTTAGAGTCTCATCCTGAAGTTGGCTTGGTTTGTGGCAGAACGAAATGGTGGTACAGCTGGACGGGAAACGAGAGCGATCGCTCGCGAGATTTTCTTCAAAAGTATGCATTACCTTTGAATACTGCGATCTCTCCACCTACCATTCTGATTCTATTTCTAAAAGATGAATGGGCTTCACTTTGCGATGTTATGGTACGTCGCCAAGCTGTTGAAACTGTAAATGGATATGAAACATCTTTTCGCGGTATGTATGAAGACCAAGCCTTTCATGCCAAACTCTGTTTGAAATACCCAACTTTTGTATCGAGCCAATGTTGGTATCTCTATCGCCAGCACTCCCAAGCCTGTACTACTGACTCTCACGTTAGTGGCAAAACTCTAGCAGCGCGACAAATGTTTCTGACGTGGCTAGAAGACTATCTATCTAAGTCAGGATTGCAGCAATCGGAAGTTTGGCGAGTTGTCCAACAGCAACTCTTTCCTTACCGTCATCCCCACCTACATCGACTCTGGTTGAAGTGGCGGTTTGGCATTGTGTGGCGCGGACAAAAAATGTGGAAAAAATTCAAAATAACTAATGAATAAACTATTAATTATTTTTCCATCTGTAGAAAGGGGTGGGGCGGAGGAATACGCTCTAACTATTGCCCGTGATGCTCAGCAACAAGGCTGGCAAGTTCATGCAGCTTTTCCTAAAACACCACAAACAACTTCTCTGGCTCAAGATTTTCAGCAGCATAAAATTAACTATCACTGTTTAGAAATAGCTGAAACTTATACTCGAAAACTCAGAACTTTACGGCAATATTTACCAGATTGCTTGCGGACGCTTTCCTTGTTTTTACAAATTCAACCCGATGCGGTTATCATCGTTCTTCCTTGGATAGACCGCAGTTTAGGTACTATTTTTGCTTGCGCTTATTTAAATGTTCCTACAGTGGTGGTGTTTCAGCTAGTTCCTTGCCAAATTACCTTAAGCCAGTGGCAATTAACACTTTATAATTGGTCGAGAGTTAGAAATCAACAATGGGTAGCTGTTTCCCAATATAGTCAAAAGTTAGTTGGTAAGATATTCCAGATGCCAGTTAGTGAAGTGAAATGTATCTATAATGGAACAAAACTGGAAATGGACAAAAAGCAGAGCCTTCAAGAGATTGTAGCGCTGCGCGATCGCCTCCGGCAAGAATTAGAATTACCGTTAACTAGCCGTTTAGTTTTAACTGTCGGTCGGCTGAACCAACAGAAAGGATACAGCGACCCAATCCCCATTATTCCCGCGATCGCTAAAGAATTTCCTGAAGTCAAGTTTATTTGGGTAGGAGATGGAGAACTGCGATCGCAGTTACAAGCAGAAGTCAAAGCGACAAAAATAGAAGCATCTGTGCTGTTTCTCGGCTATCAAAATGACATACCGCAGTTACTCAAAGCCGCCGATCTCTTTTTATTTCCCAGTCATTATGAAGGATACCCCTTTGCTTTATTAGAAGCAATGGCTTACGGTCTACCAATTGTTGCTTCAAATGCTAATCCTATGCCAGAAATAATTACGGATCGGTTGGAAGGTTTATTATTTCGTAAGGGCGATCGCCACGATCTTTTAGCTAAGCTGCGATGGGCTTTGCAAAATCCCCTTTTAATGCGAGGTATGGCAGAAAATGCCAAACTGCGAGTTCGTGAATTCTCTGCTACTAAAATGAGTTTTGAAACTTTGGATTTAGTGCAAAAAATAATAGTAAAAAATGGGAATCAAAACGTTGCCTGAGATAAAATTTTTTGTTCTAAGCAGCATGGTAAATAACCAAATATCTCAAGAGAAACCATGAATTATTTTAATTATTTACAAACTTTTGCGTTTGATAAAGTGAGAATAATATGCACCATTTAAAGGTGATTTTTCTGCCTTGGTGGTCGAGAAATCCTTATCAGCAGCTTTTAGTAACGCATCTCCAACCATTAGGTATAGACGTAAAAACTTTCAGTGACAATGGGAAATTATTTCTGACTCCAGAGGTTATTCGCTGGCGACCAGATATCGTTCACTTTCACTCACTATACCCATTCTATTTATCATCAAATCCGTTAGCTTTCGCAATCAAGCTCTTAGCATTTTTCAGTCAAATTATATTTTTAAAGCTTGCAGGAGTTAGAATCGTCTGGACAGTTCACGATTTAAAAAATCACGAAAACATGCAAGTGCGTGCAGAGCGAATTTATAGTATTTTTCTCGCTATATTTGCCGATGCTATTATTACCCATTGCGTACAAGCAAAACAAACGGTCATTAAATCATTTCATATCTTCAACAAAAGTAAGGTTTTTGTTGTTTCACATCCCCATTACATCAACTACTATGAAAATAATATAGACCGCGATACAGCACGAAAAAAATTAGGTATAACAGATGCCAATCTAATTTTTCTATTTCTGGGATTGATTCGGGCTTACAAAGGCGTTCCCGAACTCATCAATGCTTTCAAGCAGCTAAAACAAGGTAAAGTTTATTTAGTGATTGCTGGTAAAGCTTCTCAGGAATTAACTCAACAGATTCAGCAACAAGTGCAAGATTGTCATGAAATTAAATTCATTCCGGGTTTTGTCGCTGACGAGCAATTACAAATCTATATGAATGCTTGCGATGCGATCGTACTACCATACCGAGATATCTTAACCTCGGGTTCGGTAATTTTAGCTATGTCCTTCGGTCGTGCGTGTGTTGCTCCCCGTAAAGGCTGTATTAGCGAAGTAGTCGGTGACTTAGGAGGGTTTCTCTACAATCCAGAAGAAACGGACAGTTTGTTGTATGCTATGAAAGATGCAATTCAACATAAGTCTCAGTTGCAACAAATAGGCGATCGCAACCGCCGAGTAGTGGAGCAGTGGAGCTGGGATAGCTTTGCACGCACGACACTACAAATTTATCAGCATCGAGTTCGATCGACATCGAGCTTGCGATCGCCCCTGAATTGAATTTTGTCCATACCAAGCGGTTAGCGAGGAAAGACAAAATGTATGGTTTAACAGAGGTTAACTTGTATAGTTTGCTGAGCAGAACGGCATGAGCCTACGTACTCAAGTCATGCGAGGCGGGACGTTCTTAGTTCTGCGCCAAGCATTAGGTATGATTCTCTCTTTGGGAGGTGTTTTACTACTTACCCGCATTTTAGGTCCGAAAACATACGGGCTGTACTCTGCCACGCTAAATATTTTTGTCTACGTTCAAAGCCTCAGTCAGTTAGGAATTGAGATTTATCTGGTGCGGCAGAAAGATGAAGAAGACATCAAACTTTACCATCAAGCCTTTACCTTGCTGCTCTTACTGGCGCTAGGAGGTACTGGCATATCTCTGATAGGAATACCCTTACTACAAGAGTGGGTACGCTTAGAAGGATTTAGCGATGTGGCTCGCGTCATGTTTCTGGGACTGCCAGTTGTGTTGCTGAGTCAAGTTCCTTTAGCACGACTAGAGCGGCACTTAGATTACAAACACGTCGCTTTGATCGAACTGAACGGTCAGTTCGTTTACTACTTAGTCGCCCTTCCTCTGGCGTTTCAGGGAGCTGGTGTCTGGTCGCCTGCGATTGGATGGTGGACGCAACAAGTTATGACTCTAGGACTACTTTACTGGCGGGCAGATTATCGCCCTCGTTTGCATTGGCAACCAGATGTTATTAAGCAGATGCTGAGCTACAGTGTTGGCTACTCTGCTTCCTCTTGGGTTTGGCAACTGCGTAACCTGGTCAACCCCTTAGTGGTTGGTAGGTATGCAGGTGCGGAAGCAGTGGGATTTGTCGCCTTAGCGATTCGGATTGTGGAAGTCCTGAGTTTTGTCAAAACCGCAACTTGGCGATTGTCGATCGCAGCTTTGGCTCGTCTCCAAGGCGATCGCGTGCGACTCGGTAAAGCAGTGAGCGAAGGTATGAGCCTTCAGATCTTAGCGCTGGGTCCCCTGTTAGTATTCGTTAGTTGGCTCAATCCTTGGCTGATACCGTTGTTGTTCGGTCAGCACTGGTTGCCAGTCATTCAAATCTATCCTTTTATTGCCCTCAGTTACCTCAGCAACGCCGTGTTCAATCTCCATTGTTCCGTGCTTTACGTCTTGCAGCGCAACTGGGAAGTGACCGCTTTCCACTTAGCACACATTATCTTGTTTGCTGGCACGGCGTTGGTTGCAACCTCTCATTTTAATGGTTTCGTCGGCTACGGCTGGGGCGAGGTAGCGGCTTTAGCTAGCTATGCCGTTCTCCATGTTTTTGTCGTGCAACATATTAAAAGTCCTGCCTATCGCTTACCCACAATTTGGTGGCTAGCTTTGGTAGGAGCTTTATTTATTTACCAATTGGGTTGGTGGTCTGCTTTAGGTTTGGTCGCGCTGTTTTGTATGCCTGCTACCTATCGACAGTTGAAATACTACATCGACAGCCTGCGGCAAGCTCAATCGGAGCGTTAACATCACTTGACAAAAATCAGTCATAAGTCAGTCGTCATAAGGCAAATTTATGCGTCCCAAAGTATCAATAATTGTACCCACATATAATAGTGAGGATTATATTGCCAGGGCAATATAATCTGTATTGCAACAGACAGAATCTCAAGTAGAAATTATTGTTGTAGACGATGCTTCTGTTGATGCTACTGTACAAGTGGTACAACAGTATAAATGCGATCGCCTTCAATTACTGGTAAATGACTGCAATCAGGGACCTAGCTACAGCCGCAATCGCGGTATTGCCGCAGCTAGGGGAGAATGGATAGCTTTGTTAGATTCTGATGATTGGTTTGCCCCTGAAAGAATTGAAAAGTTGCTACAAGTCGCTCTAGCAGAAGATGCAGATGTAGTAGCCGATGACTTATATCTCATTGCCAATCGAGCCAAGCAGCCGTGGGGAACGAGATTTTCTGCTCCGCTAGGATTTGGTTGGCGACGACCTAAGTTTCAAGGAGTTACGCAAATCGATGCAATAGATTTTATTGAAATGGATTTGGGTGTAGTCAAACCCATATTTAAACGTAGTTTTCTCGTTCATCATAATTTAAGTTTCGATGACAATCTACGCTATGGAGAAGACTTTCAATTTTATTTGAAAGCTCTCATTTGTGGGGCAAAGTTTATCATCGACTCTCAGCCATATTATTTTTATTGCTCTCGTCCTGGCTCTCTGATTACCGATTATCTAACATGTCAGCAGCAAATGTACGCGGATGTCGATCGCTTTCTTCAAGCCGATGCAGTTCACAAAAACTTTGCCCTCACACGTTCTTTAACAAGAAGATATGAAATCGTTGGAACTCATTTAAGTATTAGTTTAGCTTACAACCAATTAAAAGCCGTGTTTAAAAGCGAAAAACTGTTCGCCGCGCTCGCCAAAATTATTACCAATCCTCAAATCATTGTCCTGTCGGTTTTACATATCATCAGAAACTTAATACAGCGAGCGGCTCCGCTGTGGGTTGCTCTATCTCGCCAATCAAAAAAAATTAGTTTAAATCGCATATAGAGCGAGTCTTTAGTAACAGTTTTACTAACTATGCGATCGCTATCTGATTTAAAAAAAATAACTTAAAAAGTTAAATCTTTCAGAATGAAACTTTTACTTGGTGCGGAAAAGATATTTACAGTTATATCGTTGCTGACTCTTACGGGAGCTTGGTTTCCACGCCTGTATGAAATCATCAGTGGAGAATCACTGATCGTACTCACATCTGAGGGAGTTGTAGCACTACAAATTCCTTTCTACTCGATTTATATCACGACATTTGCACTCATATTGCTTCGATGGAGAAAAATTATACAAGCGCTGGTAAAAGGCAAGCTTTTATTATTGTTAGTCGCGATCGCAATCGTTTCAATTTTATGGTCAGATGCACCTGCAATCACGCTGCGACGAAGTTTAGCCGTTTCAGGTGCGACTTCATTCGGGATCTATTTCGCTACACGATATAGCCACAAAGAGCAATTGCATCTCTTAGCTTGGACTTTTGGAATAGCAGTTCTATCCAGTATATTATTTACCATAGCGTTACCAGCTTACGCAATTGTTCCTGACCCAAATAGCACAGCTTTAGGATCGGTTTTGCAAGGGGTATATATCCACAAAAATGTTTTCGGTCGGATGATGACTTTAAGCACGATTGTCTTAGCGATCGTGGCTTTTAGTGATTCAAAATCTCGATATTTAGCCTGGATTACCTTGAGCCTTGCAGTCAGTCAAGTGTTACTTTCATTTTCTACTAGCTCTTGGATTATCCTAGCAATTGTTATAGCACTATTTCCCCTATATCGGGCTTTACGATGGAACTTTTCTTGGATGCTGCTACTATATATTGCCGTGGTACTATTCTGCGGTGGCTTAGCTGTTTTAATTACAAGCAATTTGGATCTTGTATTAAATAGTTTGGGTAAAGATTTAACTTTAACTGGTCGCACCAAAGTTTGGTCAGCTGTCATCGACAAAATTGGCGAACGTCCTTGGTTAGGTTATGGATATAGCGCTTTTTGGCGAGGTAATGAAGGAGCATCTGCTTATGTTCGGCTAGCCAGTGGATGGAAAGTAGCCTTCTCTCATAACGGCTTATTAGATCTATGGCTCGATCTAGGATTGATTGGAGTTTCAGTTTACTTAATCGGTTTTTTTAAAGCTTATACGCAAGCAATAACGTGGATGCGCTGGTCTAAAACATCTTATGGGTTATGGCACTTAATCTTGTTGACATTCATATTTTTAACTAATTTTTCTGAAAGCACAATTTTGAAGTCAAATGATATTTTCTGGGTGTTGTATACGGCGACATACTTTTCACTCTCACAAAGCTCAATAGATGCTTAGCTTAGCTTCAATCTTTTGCCTAATTTTCAGCTATTAACTACTTGGAGCAAAAATGAATGACCTCTAGCCTAGCAGTTTTTATCCCGAGTCTCGATGGTGGCGGAGCTGAAAGAGTTATGCTCAACCTCGCTGATGGTTTTGCCGCTCAAGGTGTAAACGTTAGTTTAGTTTTAGTTAAGGCAGAGGGACCATATCTGTCGCAAGTATCTTCAAAGGTGGAATTAGTCACTTTAGGAAGTCGGCAGAAGTTACTGCTCAGCTTTCCCGATTTGATAAATTATCTGCGGCGGGAGCAACCTGTCGCAATGTTATGCGGACAAGAGGATGCTAATATCGTCGCACTCTGGGCAAAGCAACTGATGAAAGTATCGACTCAAATGGTCGCGATCGTCCACAATCATCTCTCGCGCGATGCTCAAACTTCTACTCTACTCAAAAGACAATTGACACCTCATCTGGTGCGTTGGTTCTATCCTTGGGCGGATAAAATTGTCGCCGTGTCTCAGGGAGTGGCTGAGGATCTCGTAGATATTGGTTTGCCGAAAGATAAAATTAAGGCAATTTACAACCCTGTCGTAACTCCAGAACTGCACGTTCGGGCAAGAGAAAAGATATCTCATCCTTGGTTTGCGCCAGACCAACCTCCAGTGATTATGGGTGCGGGAAGGTTAGAGAATCAGAAGGATTTTTCGACTTTGATCCGTGCTGTTGCTAAGTTACAGCAACAGCGTCCCGTGCGGTTGATGATTTTGGGCGAAGGGACAAAACGACCTGAATTAGAGGCTTTAATCGGAGAACTCGGTTTAACAGACAGCGTTGCCATGCCGGGATTCGTGAGTAATCCATACGCTTATATGGCAAGAGCAAGTGTTTTTGTCCTCTCATCGATTTGGGAGGGTTTTGGTAACGTGCTAGTAGAAGCGATCGCAGTTGGAACTCCGGTAGTTTCTACTGATTGCAAGAGTGGTCCGGCAGAAATTTTAGAAAATGGCAAGTATGGCAAATTAGTCGCCGTAGGAGATGTTACTGGGATGGCTGAGGCGATCGCCCAGACGCTAGATTATCCGCCAGCGCCTACTGAATTACAGCGTCGAGCCGAGCGATTTTCCACAGCAAAAGTTTTAGCAGAGTATCGCCAGATTTTACAAATTACCGAGTAGAAAAGTCAAAAGTTAAAAGTTAAAAGTCAAAAATTACTTGGCATATGGAAAATATTGCTGAAAAAAAAATTAATGTTCTGATGGTGGGAGATAGCTTATCTAAGCAGGGAGGAATTGTAACTTTAGAAAAGCATATGTTGAAACACGCTCCTGCTCACGTGCAAATTCAACATATTGGCACGGCAGTTGATGGTTCGGCAATCCAAAAAGCTTTTGGGTTCGCGATCGCCCTGGTTCGGGTTATCTTGGTGCTATTGACGAAAAAAGTGGACATCGTTCACGCGCATGTAGCCGAAAGAGGCAGTGCTTATCGCAAATCAATCGTGACTTTAATTGCGAAATTCTTGTTTCGCAAACCCGTAATTTTACATTCTAATAGTCCTGAGTTTCATGAATTTTATCAGGGGTTATCGTTGAATGTCAGACAAGGATTGCTGTGGGCATTTAGTCAGTGCGATCGCTTCATTGCTGTTTCCGAAAGTTGGCGTAATTTCTACGTGGATAAATTTGGTTTACAACCAGAACAAGTCTTGGTACTGGCTAATCCGATTGAATTGCCAACTCAAGTCCCTCACCGAGAGCGATCGAACCAAACTAATCTTGTTTTCTTAGGACGCATCGGACAGCGTAAAGGCACTTTCGATCTGATTCGCGCTTTTGCCATATTACCTGAACCGATAAGAAACCAAGCAAATTTAATCTTGGCAGGAGATGGAGAGGTTGACAAAGCCCGCGATTTAGTTGCGAGTTATAGTTTAAAGATTAGTAATATTGGCGATCGCATTACTATATATGATTGGCTCAATCCACAGCAACGAGATGCTTTATTAACTCAAGCGCATGTGTTTATCTTGCCTACTTACAATGAAGGATTACCCTTAGCTTTGCTCGAAGCAATAGGGTGGGGATTACCCGTCATCACAACGCCAGTAGGGGGAATTCCCGATTTGATTGTCTCGGGGAAAAATGGTTTATTAGTCCAACCTGGAGATATTCAGCAACTTTCCACTGCCATTGAATCGCTCATTCAGAACGAAAATTTGAGACTTTCCTTGGGTAGTGCGGCACGGGAAAGCGTCACACCTTTGGATGTCAAAACTTATTTTAATTTCCTGTTGCAAATCTACGATTTAGTATTAGATTTTCAGGAAAATCAGTAGTCAGAAGTTAAAAGTCAAAAGTTAAAATGTATAGAGTTAATATAGCAAGCCAAATTGATTTGTGAACGGTTCCCGTGTAGAGACGTTACATGTAACGTCTCTACACGAGCAATCAATTTCACGATTCATCCAGGATTGTTATAGTAGCAAGCAGTGCGATCGCACTGAGAATGTCAGTTAAAAGTGTAACAGCTTACATACCAGAAAGTAGGTAGCAGCAATAATTGGTATAAGAAAACTTATCAACCAATTTTAAAGAAAAAATTAAATAACTGTGTCTGTCCGAAAAGTAGGTTTATAACCTCGCTGTTTCCAACCTAGTTTTTTTCGGTAAAACCAATGAATCATCGGCAAATCACAAGACGGCTAGCAATTGCTCTAGGGTTAAGTACCTTTGCAGGTGTAAGCGTATCACCACTGCTGAAACTTGAAAATTTAAGCCAACAGGCTGAAGCAGTAGAAAGTGGAACGCAAGATTTCACGGTTGTCGGCAATGCAAGTTTACGCGAGCGAGCAGCAGCCAAAAGATTTCTTTTTGGAGCAGCAACGGGATACTATAAACTAACCAACGATGCAGCGCTGAATGCGAAATTTAGCCAAGATTGTGCCATTTTAATGGCAGAAGAAGATTTGTTATGGGGTGCGCTTCGTCCAGATGCAGACACTTTTGCCTTTACTAAAGGTGATTGGCTAATTGATTACGCTCGCCAACACAAAATGTTAGTTGGTGCTACTCATTTAGTATGGCATGAATATATGCCTCAGTGGTTGGAAGAAAAGCTGAATAAGCAAAATGCCGAACAGATACTACTTCAACATATTAATAAAGTCGTGACACGCTATGCTAACAAAATTCATTTTTGGTCTGTAGTGAACGAAGCAATTTTAACTTCCGATAAACGACCGGATGGATTAAGAAAAACGCCGTGGTTAGAATTTTTAGGACCCGATTATATTGAGATGGCGTTTCGTGCTGCTGCTGCCGCAGATCCGCAAGCTTTGTTGCTATACAATGACAACGCTTTGGAATACGATATTCCCTATCACGACGAAAGACGAGCGGCAGTATTAAAATGGTTAGAAAGATTGAAATCTAAAGATACTCCTATACACGGTTTAGGTTTACAATCTCATATAGGCAAACTAGATAATTTTAGCCCCAAAAAACTGAAAACTTTTTTGCGTGATGTTGCTAGTCTGGGTTTAAAGATCGTTATCACTGAAATGGATGTTGGAGATGCAGGAATGCCGACAGATATTAAGGTACGCGATCGCATGGTTGCCGAAGTTTACAAACAGTTTCTCTCGGTAGTCTTGGAGGAACCAGCGGTTTTGGGCGCAATTACTTGGGGATTGAGCGATAAGTATACCTGGCTTTCTAATTATGCACCTAGAGAAGATGGCACGCCAGTACGCTCGCTACCGTATGATGCTGAAATGAATCGTAAGTTAGCTTGGAATGGCATTGCTCTTGCTTTCGAGCAGCTTAAACAGCGTCGTAAATCTTCTAAACTTTGGCTTGCATGGAGAAGACTTCAAACACAAGTTTAAAAGTGAGAGTTGTTTTACTAATTCTTGATGTCTACGCCGCAGAAGATCCCCCCAAACCCCCTTAAAAAGGGGGGCTTTGTTTCCCTGGTTATTAAGGAAAGCATTGTTTTTTATCTCATTAAGGAAAGCATTATTTTCCCCCCTTAATAAGGGGGACTAGGGGGGATCGCATCTCTGCCATAACAAACAGAATTATTGTTTTCCCCTCACTAAGGAAAGCATTATTTCCCTCTCATTAAGGGGGGCTATAGCAATCCTATTTGATTCATGAACGTGGAGTAGGCTTCTAGCCTGCCGCAGGCTAGAAGCCTGCTTTACAAATCATTTAGAACTGCTATAGGGGAGATCGCATCTTTGCCATAACAAACAGAATTAGTGTTAGTGGCTAGCAATGAGTGGCAAGCCTTTTCCATCTAAAACTCGCGACGAGAGAACACAATAATCGCGATCGCCAACATTAATACTGTATAAACCACACCATAGATAGCATTAGTTATTAGCGTCATCGCATCGGGTAAGGCAGAAAAACCATAAACAGCTTGATTTTTTAAATCTAGTCGCGATAGATCGGGTAACACAAGATATAAATTTCTCACTAATTGTTCGATCGCGGGATTTTTGCTCAAGCGTCCAAACTCTAATAAATCTTGACTCAAATTTCCCATCAAATAAATACCAAAACAGAGTAAGGTAGCCAGTACTGTACTGGTAAATACTCCTAAAACTAACGCGATCGCAGTTATTAAAGATAACTGCAAAAATAAATAAACTACTGCTAAAAGTACGCTATCTAATGGATAAGCTAGTTGATTTAATTGTAGCAAAGCGAGAAAAATAGCTGTCATGGCTATTAGCAAAGCACCTAAAACAGCTGCCAGTCCTAAATGCTTACCTGTAATAAACTCGCTATGACTGATAGGTTTAGCAATTAATACCAATACGGTACGTTTTTCAATTTCTTTATTCACCAATCCCGTACCGACAAACACCGCGACAATTAAACCCAAAACATTCATCGCCGCCAAACCGAAATCCAGAATAATTTTATCCTCAGCCCCCCCTGCAATCTGAGGAATCAGCATTACCGCCCCGCTCAAGAGCAAAGCATATAGAGCGATGATATAAAGAATGCGATCGCGCACCACTTCCCGAAACACATTCGAGCCAATTGTAAACACCCTAGTTGGATTCATAATGTTAGTTATTTAGTGGCTAGTGGCTAGTGGCTAGTGGCTAGAAAAGATTAGTCACCAGTCACTAGCCACTCCTTGATTGTGGTTGGTGGCTAGTGGCTAGAAAAGATTAGTCACCAGTCACTAGCCACTCCTTAATTGTGGTTGGTGGCTAGTGGCTAGAAAAGATTAGTCACCAGTCACTAGCCACTCCTTGATTGTGGTTGGTGGCTAGAAAAGATTTAATTACTAGTCACTAGTCACCAGTCACTAGCCACTCCTTTACTGTTTTAACTGTTGTAATTGCTAATGCCCAGAGGATAGAAGCTTCAGTTACAATTACAATCTAAGACGGCACGCCAAGAGGGGACGACTGTGAGTAGGAACGGTATCGGAATAAAAACGGCGCAGGTGCGATCGCAGCGGGTTGTCGGTCAGATTCACGTTTACGATGGCGCGGGCAAAGGTAAGTCTCAAGCGGCTTTAGGCGTGGTTTTGCGCTCGATTGGCTTGGGAATTCACAGCCGCAACGATACCCGCGTCTTGCTGCTACGGTTTCTTAAGGGACCAGGACGGGCTTACGATGAAGATGGGGCAATTAAGGCTCTACAACAAGGTTTTCCTCATTTAATCGACCAAGTACGGACGGGACGAGCCGAATTTTTTGGTCCTGATGAAATTACTCGTTTCGATCGCCTAGAAGCGCAGCGGGGTTGGGATATTGCGAAAGGGGCGATCGCTTCTGGTTTATATTCCGTGATTGTTTTAGACGAACTCAATCCGGTGTTAGATTTAGGTTTGCTACCTGTGGACGAAGTGGTCAGCGTTCTCTCCTCCAAGCTAGAAGAAATCGAAATTATCGCCACCGGACGCGGTGCGCCCCAGAAACTACTAGATATTGCCGATTTACATTCAGAAATGCGCCCGCACCATCACCCTACAGCTGAGATGCAGGGAATTGCTGGAATTGAAATCTATACGGGGGCGGGTAAAGGTAAGTCTACCAGCGCCCTTGGTAAGGCACTGCAAGCGATTGGCAGAGGAATTAGTCAGGATAATTCCCACCGCGTTCTGATTATGCAGTGGCTCAAAGGTGGTAGCGGCTACACTGAGGATGCCGCGATCGCGGCTTTACAACAAACTTATCCGAATTTGGTTGACCATCAGCGCTGCGGACGCGATGCGATCGTCTGGCGCGGACAACAGCAAGAACTCGACTATGTAGAAGCCGAACGGGGTTGGGAAATTGCTAGAGTGGCGATCGCTTCTGGTTTGTACAAAACTATTATCCTCGACGAGCTGAACCCGACTGTAGATTTAGAATTGTTGCCAATTGAGCCAATTATGCAAGCGCTACTGCGCAAGCCCCGCGACACGGAGATTATCATCACTGGGCGCTGTCACAATCCCCCCGCTTATTTCGACTTGGCTGAAGTTCACTCCGAGGTATACTGTCACAAGCACTATGCTAATAGTGGAGTAGAACTCAAAAGCGGCGTTGATTTTTAATTGTAGAGACGTTAAGTGCTAAGCCTCTACAAAATACCCATAAAAATTCATGGAAAACACTCAAACATTAGATCTGATTACTGGTGGCATTGCGATCGCGATCCTAATTGGCGGTTATTTGATGATGTTTACTGATATTTTTACTAGGAAAAAAAAGTAGTTTATTCAGTTGAAAGTACTGCTGTAACTTAGTTTGAGCGCTAGCTCTCGTAACAATTTTCTATTTTTACGAGTTGTTTAGTGTTGACTAAACAACCTAAATGCTATACTGTTATTATTGCTAATCGCAAGAAAATATTATGACTTAAGAACTGAAAGCGACAAAACAAGCTAAAGGTAAACTGAGTCATTATTGGCAGGTTATCTAAAAATTGCGCGAATTTCCTAGCCTTTAGCTGCAAAGCACAAAAACAAGGCAAGTTTTATGTATTATCAAGCAGGAATACCTGATATATAGCTATTTTTTCTGAAACGCTTTATAGGATTTACTCTGATGGCTATAATTGGTCATTAGTCATGAGCGACTGATAACTAGTGACGATAGTAGCTGTTGCTTCAGTTGCCGCGATCGCAGCGAACAAATTTAGAGTATTTCTGTCTAAAGTTATAGCTGGCACTGAACGTAGGTTTTAAATCTTTTCTCGTCGATTTCAGCTTCTCTTCTGGTAACTGCTAGTTTTCTTTTGGAACGCAGTTATAAGGGTTTAGTAGTGCCATATTCTTATATAGCAGTTCTAAATGATTGGTAAAGTAGGCTTCCAGCCTGCGGCAGGCTAGAAGCCTGCTCCGCTCATGAATCAAATAGGATTGCTATATGGTGAAATCTGCACAGACATAAATATTTATTGCGCCTATTTTTTCGGACTTGAGTTAAGCCTGAAAATATCGGGTGTTTGAATCAGTTTTAGTTCGTAGTGGGCGCTGCCCACACGACTAGTTCTGGTGTCTCAATCAGTTTTAGTTTGTAGTTGGCGATGCCCTACAAGCTACTGATAAATGATTGACCAATTACCATTTACCATAAGATGAAAAGTTATGCTGACCCGCAGAAACTTCATCGAACAAGCAATTATTACTCCAATTCAAGCTGTAGCAGCCGCCAAAGTTTTTAGTTTATTTCCAATTAATTACAAACCAAAAGTTATCATTATTGGTGCTGGGTTATCAGGACTCGCAGCAGGATATCTTTTATCTCACAAAGGTATCGATTTAACTGTTTTAGAAGCACGTTCTCGCCTGGGCGGGCGCGTTTATTCTCAGACGATTGATGAAAATGAAAATTTAGCAGTGGAACTGGGTGCAGAGTGGATTGGTGCTTCTCATCAGCGAGTCATTTCTCTTTGTCAAGAATTAGGATTGGAATTGCACAATAATCAGTTCAATACCCATTTGTTATATCAAGGTAAATATTTTCGTCAAAATGAATGGGATTTTTCCGATGCTTGCAATAATAAATTAGATAATTTGCTACAGGCTTACTCAAATCTAAGTGAAGCCAATAAGATGAAATTGGATAAGATTGACTTGTGGCGTTATTTAGTTGACAACGGTATTAAAGATAAAGACTTAGACTTTATCGAATTAATTAAAAGTACAGATTTTGGTGAAAGTATTCGTTTTGCTTCTGCTTTTCTTGCTTTAGATGAATATGTTGAATCGCAAGAAACCTATCATATGGACTATAAAATTAAAGGAGGTAATAGTAAGCTAGCCAAAACTTTAGCCGAGAAAATTGGACGAGATAAGATTCTACTCAATCGTCAAGTTGTAGCAATTGAACAAACGGGGCGATCGGTAATAATTACTTGTGCTAATGGAGACAAACTCGCTGCTGATAAAGTTATTTGTACTTTGCCGACAACGGTAATGAAAGATATTCGCTGGAATCCAGTTTTACCAGCAGATAAATTAGAGGCGATCGACGCATTACAATATAGTCGGATCAATAAATATGCCACTTTGTACAATCGTAGATTTTGGCAGGATGAAAGCTTCGATCTGATCACTGATGGACCCGCTCATTACTTCTACCACGCTACTAAAAATCAAGTTTCTACCAAAGGTGCATTAGTCTCTTATACGATTGGTGATAAAGCTGATATTTTTGCTAGGCAATCCAATGCGGGGAGAAATGCGTTAGTTGAAAGTGCGTTAAAACCAATTTTTGGCGATACAGAACAGTATGCTTTAAAGCAGATCAATCATTATTGGGGAAATGATGAATTTGCAAGAGGAAGCTATGCTTTTTACGGCAAAAATCAGTGGTTTAATATTCGTCCTATTTTGCAAAGAAAGTTTAAACACGTTCACTTTGCAGGGGAACATATAGCTGATTGGCAGGGATATATGGAAGGAGCAATTGAGACGGGTGAAGCCGCCGCTGCTGCTATTTTGGGGTAAAAATCTTCCTAAATTCAGCGTTAGTTAATGGTTCTATCGTTGCCATTAACTAACCTCTATTACCCTTAACCAAATCGGTTGATGGGGAGCTAGGAAAGGCATCGATCCGCAACAACAAAACTCTTTTGATATTTAATCGCCTAACCCCAATCTATCTAACAAAAACGCATAATCAAAAGCCGTTTCCTTCAAGCTTTCATAACGCCCAGACGCACCTCCATGTCCTGCACCCATATTTGTTTTGAGTAAGAGAACATTATTATCTGTCTTGAGTTCTCTTAACTTTGCCGTCCATTTCGCTGGTTCCCAATATTGCACGCGAGAATCATTCAAACCTGCATTAATTAGTAAATCTGGATACTCTTTCGCCTCCACGTTGTCATAAGGAGAATAAGATTTGATGTAATCGTAATAAACTTTGTCGTTGGGATTTCCCCATTCATCCCACTCGATCGTAGTTAGTGGTAAAGAAGTATCGAGGATAGTTGTCACAACATCGACAAACGGCACGTCAGCAATAACTGCTTTAAATAAATCAGGACGCAGATTTACAACTGCACCCATTAATAAACCACCCGCACTACCACCAGAAATAGCTAAGCGATCGCTATTCGTCCAACCTTGAGAAATCAAATACTCCGCACATGCAATAAAATCCGTAAATGTATTTTTCTTGTGCAAAAACTTACCATTCTCATACCATTTTCGACCCATTTCGCTGCCACCACGAATGTGTGCGATCGCAAATACTACACCGCGATCGAGTAGCGACAAGCGATTAGAAGAAAATGCAGCGGGATAGGAATAACCGTAAGAACCATATCCAGTTAAAAACAAAGGATTTTCCCCATTTTTTTGGATTCCCTTTTTATAAACAATTGAAATTGGTACTTGCACGCCATCTTCCGCTGTTGCCATCAGCCATTCACTTTGATATAGAGTGCGATCGTAGCCTCCTAGCACTGGGGTTTCTTTTTTCAACTCCCGTTGTTGAGTTTCCATATCAAAATCGAACACGGAATTAGGAGTAATTAAAGAAGTGTAATTGAAGCGTAAAGTTTTGGTATTAAATTCTGGATTATTCCCTTCATAAACGGCATAAGTTGGTTCTGGAAAAGTCATTTCATATTCCTCCCCCGTAGCGAATTTTTGGACTCGTACCGTTGGCAATCCTCTTTGGCGTTCGTAAATGACTAAATGGTTGCTAAAAGCACTCACACCCAATAAAAATACATCTTCTCGATGGGGAATTACCGTTTCCCAATTCTCTTTTCTTGGGGAGCTAACGGGAGCTTTCATCAATTTAAAATTGATTGCCTCGTCATTAGTTGTAATATAAAAATTATCGCTGTGATGCTCGATATCATACTCCATCCCATCTGTACGCGGATGGATGAGTTGAAAATCACCTGTAGGATTATTTGCTGCTAGATAATGCACTTCCGAGGTAATCATGCTGCCTAATTCTAGTAGGATATAAGCTTGAGAGCGCGTTTTCCCTACAGATAAATGGAAGGCTTCGTCAGTTTCTTCATAAACTAAAATATCTTCAGCGATCGGTACATCTAATGAATGTCGCCAAAGTTGAAACGGACGGTTAGCATCATCGACTTTAGTGTAAAAAACTGTACGGTTATCATTTCCCCAAGCAAAAGAATAGTAAGTATCTTCTATGCTTTGCTCGTAAAGCTTTGATGTGTTTAAATCTAAAAAATACATTGTGTATCTTTCAGCACCACTGGTATCAACTGAGTAAGCTAATAGCTGATGATTGGGACTGACTTGCAACACACCAATATTGAAAAACTCGTGTCCTTCTGCAAGTTGATTTTGATCTAGCAAAATTTCTTCAGCAGCATCCAGACCACCTTTTTTGCGACAATAAATTGGATATGCCTTTCCTGCCTCGGTACGAGAATAATAATAATATTCATCTTTGCGATAAGGGACAGATAGATCGGTTTCCTGAATGCGATCCAACATCTCTTTATACAGTTTTTCTTGCAGAACTTCCGTATGCTGCATCATTGTTTGAGTATAAAAATTTTCTGCTTCCAGATAAGCAATAACGTCAGAATTTTCCTTTTCTCTGAGCCAATAATAGTTATCTACTCGTTCGTCGTTATGTAAAATCAGCGACTGCGGCTTTTTTGCAGCAATGGGTGGAGTTAACTTGTTTTGTGGAAGACGATCCTGACTCATAATTTGTAATTGTTGAAATTTGTGATTTTTGGCACTAAAGATGATTTGATAAATCTCCTTTGAAAAGGAGGACTTTGAGATACTTTTTAAAAAGAAGGACTTTTGTATCGCTTCAAGACGGAATCAGCGAAAGTATCTTTGAGGCGATCGATCGCCACGAAACGTAAATCGCGCATTTGATAAATTAACTTGACATCTTTTTGCTTAAAATTCAAAAATTCTAGCCCTTGTTCTTGACCGCTCATCAAAAAATCATTAATTGCTACGCGGTAGTTCTTGTCTTTTTCAAGGGGTTCGCCATTCACCATCCAAGTACCAATATCAGCTTTTTTACTCACATTTGCTGTTTGTAAGAAGCCTCCCGTTCCTCTGTTAGCTTGTCCTTGTTCTAATACTTTTTCTAACAAACTTCCCTTCATTTCTACAGCTAAGACTTTACCTCCAAATGGGAGAACTCGAATAATATCGTATTGAGTAATTCTTCCTGGGGGAATGAAATCGTCAATCCGAATTGACCCACTATTAAATATAGCTAAATCTGCTTGATAAACCTCTCGCAACATAGCTTGAGCGATTAATGCCGTCAGATTAGTGGCGCGATTGCGGACGCTAGATTCTAAACCATCTAAAGCAATATTTGTAGTTGCGATCGCCTCTTCTGGAGCAAAGCCCTCTGCCCTAAATCCCTGATAGGCTTTTTCTATCCATGCGTTGACTACTTTCACCACGCGAGGATCTTCAGGAATTGCCTCTGTAACTGACTGTAATTGAGAATCTACAACTAATTTTTTTGTCTCAATATCGTAGCGCAAATTGTGAATGTAGACGCTACGCGCATTTGCGTCGGCTTTAAATAAAGGTGTAAAATCTTCCCCACGCCATTGTTGAATATTTTCATGTTCGTGTCCCCCTAAAATCAAATCGATTTCTGGAACTTCTGCGGCGAGTTTTTGGTCTTGAGCCAGGTTTAAATGAGTTAAAGCAATAATAAGATCGACTTGACCTTTAAGTGCTGCAACTTGAGTCCGCGCTGCTTGAATTGGCTCGGCATAGCTGACATACTTTTGTTTATTACTATCTATCGTCAATCCAATTAGACCGACTCTAATGATTGTACCGCGATCGCTTTCTACATTTAATATTTGCGATTCTGCTACACCAGGGAAAGATTTACCTCGATTATCCCTGACATTACTAGATATCCACTTAAATTGAGATTCTTTTAGGCGTTGTAAAAACTCGGATTTGGCTAAATCGAATTCATGGTTCCCAAAGGTAGCGTAGTCGAAACCAACAGCATTCATCACCGCTACCATTTGTTGACCAGCCAAAGGTTTACCATTCACCTTCGCAGTCCCCAAAGCCGAGGGGCTAAAAGCGTCTCCAGCTAGTACGGTGTAGGTACGAGGATTTCGGCTCAGTAATTCTTGTCGCAAAGTTGTAACTCGCGCTAATCCACCTCGTTTTCCCCCTTCCACTGGGGCGATTTCATAAACATCGTTCAGATGTAGCAAAGTAATCTCTACAACCTCAGCCAACGCAGGGCTAGCGATACATAAAGCTACAACTTGCAGCACCAAACCCCACGCGACAGAGAACGATTTCATCTTCGGTTACATATTTAACGCCAAGCGTCTTTGTAACACAATCATCACTAAATTGGTAAGCAAACAGCTGCTAGCAAGTCCTAGTAGGATGTATGTAGGAGCCATCACCACCCCAATTGATAGCCAAGTTGTGACGTGCAGGATCATAATAAAGGCAAAAAAGCCAGCGACTCCTGCTGCTTGCCAAACCCGCGCTTGAGGGTGGCGCAGTGCCGTGAAAATCATCGTCGCCATAGTCGCAACTAAAGTTGCTGGAACCAAAAAGGCACAGATACTAACGCAGTGGGTGCGCGAAAACTCCGCCATGACATGTAAATCCAACATTAGTTCTCCCGATCGCGTTGCCAAATATTACAACAGTTACCACCCCAGACTCTAGTAACTTTAAACTTTTTGAAACAATATGAGGGAGACAAGGGAGACAAGAGAGACAAGGGAGACAAGGGGGCTGAGGGGGATACTGATAACTGATAACTGATAACTGATAATGCGATCGCTCGTTTTTGACATTATTAAGCGCTGGATTCAACGCAAGTTTCCGACTGTGAAGTGGTTGAAGACTCGACAGTTGGCAGGGTGGTTGCGCGATCGCACTCAGCCGCAGCCGCTTTTACTCGATGCCCGCACTGAGGCAGAATATCAGGTTAGCCACCTTTCACAAGCCCAGCGCATCGATCCGCATCATCCTAACTTAGAGGATATTGCTGTGGATAAAGATGTACCTGTGGTCGTATATTGCTCTATAGGCTATCGCAGCGCCAGAATTGCCCAGCAACTCGAACTGTCAGAATTTACAAATGTTTACAACCTCGAAGGCAGCATATTTCAATGGGTAAATGAAGGCAACCCAGTCTTTCAAGGCGATCGCCCCACCATTCGAGTTCATCCTTACAATGCGAATTGGGGCAGATTGTTAAAGGCTAAATATCGTAGTGAGTGGTAATGGGTAGTTGGTAATTGGTAATTGGTAATTGGTAATTGGTGAGAGGCAAGTAGCAAGACGTATAGTTTTGACTTTTGACTTTTGACTTTTGACTTCTTATCCTAGTCCTTTTTCAGTACAGACAGCATGTAACGGAATATCCCAAGGATCTGTGGGAAGTTGGGGTAGATAGGCAAATTCAAATACGATCCCGATGGTAGGTTTCGATCGCCACTCAGGAGAAGATAGGAGGCGATCGTAGTAACCGCCACCGTAGCCTAAGCGATAGCCGCGATAGTCACAAGCAACTGCTGGAACGAGGATGAAATCGACTGCTGAGGGTGATATGGTGGGGGCTGTGGAGAGGGGTTCGCAAATCCCATACGCCCCAACTTGAATTTCATCCCCAGGTTGCCAAATGTGCCAAGCTAAATTTTCGCCGACACAGCGCGGTAAGCCCCAGTTGTAATGATTATGGTGAAATAAGGAATTTAGATCGGGTTCTTGACGACAACTGAAATAAGCCAGGATGGTTTTGCCTGGGGTAAATAAGGGTGAAGCGAGCAGATGGGAGACAATTCGATCGCTTTTTTCGCGCCATTCTTGCTGAGATAATGATTTACGTTTTTGAAGTAGCGATCGCCTCAGTTCCACCTTATCCATGATTACAAAACTCCGCGATCGCTTCAGCCTTAAGTTTTTCTAATGGAAAGCTATTGGGATAGGTCGAAAACATTAGCATAATACCTTGGAGCGTTGAAGAAAAATAAAGCGATCGCTGTCGTGGTTCTGCGACTCCAAGCCGAACAAACATTTCCGTCTGAATTTCAAATTGCCTTGCTTGCTCGTCCATTAACTTCTGGCTATATTTTGCTACCACTGGATCGAGGCGCGGTTGGGTAAATAAATTTAGGTAAAATCGGAAGACTTCCGGTTGACGGCTGACATCTTCGAGCGCACCTTCAACAATATGCTGAATTTGTTCGGCAGGGGTTGTTTTGGCTACAGCCGCATTCATCACCACTAAAACATCGTTGATTCGGAGATCGACTAGCGCCGCTAGCAAATCTTCTTTGCCTTTGAAGTAGTGATAGAGCAGCCCTTTTGAGATCTGAGCTTGCTTGGCAACATCATCAATTGACGTAGAATAGTAGCCCTTCTCACAGAACAGAGTCATGGCTGTTTTAAGAATCTGTTCTGTGGTGGCGCGACGGATGCGTTCGTTTTCTGTTGGAGTGCGTGGCATTAATATTAATATTGTGACTCGCTCAGGAATTGAGTGATGAGACGATACACCTCTTGCGGATGTGTCAGCGTGGGTATATGGTCTGCGCCTTCAATTTGAGCAAAGCGAATGTCGGGAACTCGTTTGAAAAATTCAGCGATGCGGTAGCAGTCTTCACTCTCTTGAGTACCGATGATGAATAGCGTTTTGGATTTTAGCTCATTTAGCCGTTCGATCGCGGGTGGTTGTGTCCAAACTTGGTCGAAGTTTTTCCATTCAAACGCTCTTAAAACATTGTGATGTTTTATTTGGTAAAAGCGATCGCGCTGCGGGCTGTTCATGACAACATGGACGGCATACACTGGAGAGTTCAAAGTCACTTCGAGCATTTTCTCTACATCTGGAACTGCTGCCCAAATTGCTTGGACATAGCGATCGAATTCTGGTGAGAATTGAAAACCCGTCAACCCAGGAGCGACAAGCACGAGTTTGGTGACTCGTTCTGGATTGTCTAGAGTAAAATCGGTGGCAATTTGTCCGCCAATCGAATGACCTACTAAAACTGCTTTGTCGATTTCCAAAGAGTCTAATAGCCGTCTGAAATCCTCAACATGATTTACAGGTTCGAGCCGTGGCGATGACTTGCCAGTACCGCGTTGGTCGTAAGTAATGACTTGATGAGTTTGAGTCAACTGTGGGGCGATAAACTGCCAGTCACGCGAATCGACTCCGCCACTATGCAGCAGGACGACCGGATCGCCCTTTCCTTGAATTTCGTAATGCAAATCCATTTTGACCTCCTATGCCTCCGTGCTGGCAGATGAGAGCGCTGTTTTTGCTTATTGTTGCGATACTACTAGCTTACTTTAGACTGAACAATCAGTCAATATAAAACGAAGTCGGTAATATTCGCACATAGCGATCGCCCTCTATCGCAGGATTGCATCCAACAATTATCAGTTATGGCAATTACTCAATTGAATGAGGTATACGTATTTGTAGGGGCGCACAGCTGTGCGCCCCTACAGATATATTGCATTTAGATGGGAATCGCTATATCAGTTATCAGTTCAAATATTTTGACTTTGCATTTTTGACTTTCGACTTCTTTAGTTACCTGCGATCGCTTCAAACGTTTTGACTTTTGACTTTTAACTTTTAACTTTCTGACTCACCAATACAAATCCTCGCGTCTTACCTGAAACCCGATCTTCTGTATCCATCGCTTGCCACAAATCCGCTGCTTTTACCCATACTGGAGGATATTTATAGCGAGAAACATCGAGAATTAAAAATCGATCTGTTTGTTGGTTATAGGCGGCGAGAGGAGAAATATGTCCGCCTCTTTCTTGTCCAATTTTGCGACGCAAGTAATTAGCTAAAACAAAGTTATTTTCTTGGCGTAAATTCTGTATTACGAGCTGACGAAACTGCTCTAGATTAGTATTAGTACTATGATAAACTTTAGCTTCTACACCATAGCTAGCGAGTAGTTGACCTAACTGTTCTAAAGTCATACCTTGACGGGCAACAACTTCAGGTGCAAGAACTTTTTTAGTTGATGCGTTATTAAAAAAGTTTGCCTGGGTAAATACTCGATAAGGTGTATATTCAGGAGCAATGGGAGCGGGAATTGAGAGGGCATTTAATACCATTACTATACTGGCAACCCCACAATATGATTGAGTATTTTGGGTAACGTACTGCGTACTTAAATCCCAAAAATCTTCCCGCGCTTTACTTTGTAGTAATAATTGTTCTCCCGTTTCGGAGTTGAAGGAGATTAAATTATTAGGTAAGGGTAGTGTCTGCGTCAATACGCTATCGCCAGCCACGAACAATGCGATCGCGCCGAGTTTGATTAAGGGCGTAATTGTCCTAATTTTAATTGTCATTTGTCAGAAGATAGCCATTACAGTTTGCCTAAACCTTTTGCAATTAGAAATTCGCGCACGACTTCCTTAATATCGCGAAATTCACCTTCGACTTGATAATTTAAATTGCGCATTTCCTCTTCATTAATCTTTCCACCTAGTTGTGCGATCGCCGGACGTAGTTTGGGATACTTTTTCAAAGTTGCCTGTCGCACGATGGGAGTTGCTTCATAAGGGGGGAAATAACCCTTATCATCTTGCAGAATCGTTAAATCTAAACGGGCGATTTGAGCATCAGTAGAGTTCCCTGCAACTATATCTACTTGTTTATCAATGATTGCCCGATAAATTAACCCCAAATCCATCACGCGAGGTGGTTTATTTAACTTAATATCGTAGGTTTTTGCTAATCCTGGAAACCCATCCTCGCGGCTGATAAATTCATAGCCGAAGGCAGCTTGCCACTGGGGTGCGTATTGGGCAGCTTGCGAGAGAGTGCGAAGATTGTGCTTGCGTGCATCTTCGCCGCGAATAATCATGGCAAAAGTATTTTCAAATCCTAAAGCTGGGGTAACTTCTAATTGAAACTGCTCGTAGCCAGATTTTACCCGCTGATAAACAGCATTTGGATCGCTAATTGGCTTTTGTTTTAAAATAGTTGTAAATGCCGTTCCCGTATATTCGATATAAGCATCAACTTGTCCGGCGAGCATTGCTTGATGGCAAACAAACGTTCCTCCTAAATCTAGACGACGAGCGACTTTTAGTCCAGTTGCAGATTCAATTTGTTGCGCTAATAGTTCGCCTAAAATATTTTGTTCAGTAAAATTTTTGGAAGCAACGATAATCTCACCGTTACCCTCAGAAGTGTTAGGATTGCAACTGGCGATCGCCAACACCAAACTCACAGTGATTAAACACAAAAGAATAAATTTTTTCATGTTTCATAATATTTGTTCTTGATAAGATTAACGGTAATTTGCTAATAATTGCGGAATGTAATCGTACCCATCTACACCGATCGCCGTCATAAATTGCGGTCGATATTGTGCCAATACTTTTTGAAAAGCATCCTGTCCCATTTGCCCTTGTAGTATAGTCAACAAACCTGCTGCTTGTCGCCACTCAGGAGAAGCAATACGCTCTAACATATACATGCCAATACAACCAACATAAATCGCTTTTTCTGTCTGTTGTAAGCCATAATATGCTTCTGCTAAGTTAACTAAGTTGAGTCCTTGAAGATACAAATCGCCGGAAGCTTGAGCGGCTTGAAATCCAGATTGAAGATAATCGATCGCAGCTTGAGGTTGAGATAAAACTAAATGCGCTGCACCAAGGCTACTGCAACATAATGACAAGCTTTGTCTGTCATTTAACTGTTGAGATAGCTTCAATCCTTGTTGTAAATAACCGATCGCCATTTCATAAACTTCTGGTTCCGATCTTTCTATAGCCTGAGCCGAATACACCTCACTGTAACCCAAATTTGCTAAAGCATTCGCCTCACCTAATTTGTCTCCCACTTGGCGACTGAGAAGTAGCGCCCGCTGGCTGTAATCAATTGCCTCTGCATACTGTTTCTTAGCCACGCAAATTCGGCTGAGATGATTTAAATCGGCAATTTCACAAGGTACATCCTCCGCAGCACGGGCAATTTCCAAAGCGCGATCGTAAAACTGGGTTGCTTGGTGATAATTGCCCACAGCCTGCTGCGAATAACCTAAAAGTGTCAAAATTCGCGCTTTTTCCTGAGTTCCTTCGACTTGTCGTAAAGGTAAATCTAAATAGTCGAGGGCAGATTGTAGGTGTCCGCCATTGAACGAAGCAAAGACACCACCGTAGAGGGGAAAGTATTGCTTTTGAGCAAAGGCGCGTAAAATTTGTAGTGCAATCTGAAAACAACCATCCGCTAGCCGTTCGCGATGGCTGGAATTGAGGCTAGTTGCTTGCATGAAGCCATTCGCTAACTCACCCCAAACTGCTGCAAACGTGAGAAAACAAGAAATTGCTAGACTTGACCCCAGCTTGGCATCATAAATTCGCTGTTCCGTCCACCCAACGAGTCCCCGTTGCAAAAACTGCAAAATCAGCGCCATTTCCACCCAATCATCGAGATGGAAATATTGCTGAGTCGTCCATTCTAATAGCGATCGCTCTAGAGCCAGAGTTTGAAATAATGCTTGTGGAATCGGACTATTAACCTGTTTTGCCCACAGCGCCCAAGGTCCCCGTTGTCCTGGTACGTTCTCAAAACCGATCGCGCTTTGCCCCCCATCGTATACCCAGCTGACTAAATATCCTTCTAAATGCTGCCAAGACTGCAAGCCGCGATCGATTCCCATCGCAACTTGTTGCACCTCCGTCGCCATTTCTGACTCGATTTCAGTTGCTTGTTGTTTTAAAGCCGCAGCTAATTGTTTGAGTTGGGCGATCGTCAGTGCTTGCTTTTGATTTGGATCGATAACTTGTAATAAATCGGCAAGTAAGTAGGCTGGTTCGGAAGCGGCGATCTGTTCCGCTGCTTTAGCGATTGCGCTAGCGGCTCGATTTTGAGCGGCGGCGCGTTCCCATTCGCTAGCGATCGTTTTGATCGCTCTTTGGGAACGAGTCGCTTTCGCTTGCTTTAATTCATCCTTTACCGTCTCGATCTCATGTTCGATCTCCATCGTGCGTTCGTCCAAACAGCGCTCGAAAATCTCTGCCGTACCGGGAACGACTTGTTGCGCTAGCATTTGATAAACTTGCTCTTTAGAACGAATTTGCCCTTTCAGGGTAATTTGTACGATCTGATCTATCAACGCCAAGTAGCGATCGCGCAGCGTCGGAGAATTGGAATGAGATAGAGAATCGGACATGATTGTTAGTAGCGGGTAGTTGGTAATTGGTAGTTGGTAATTGGTAGTTGTTGGGAGTTACCGATCGTTATCATTATCCTAACCCCTAACCCCTCACTCCTCGCTCCTGCTCCTCACCCCTCACTCCTCACTCCTATGTTCCGAAAAATTGTATTAATCGCTACGATAAGTGCGATCGCTGCCGCTCTATTTCAATTATCTAATGCGGCTCGAACGCAAAATGTCGCCCAAATTTATGTTTTTGGCGATAGCCTTTCCGATCCTGGCAATGTGTTTAAAGCTTCCCAAGGACAATTTCCACCCAGTCCACCTTATTTTCGCGGCAGATATGCAGATGGTTTAGTTTGGACGGAATATCTCGCTCAACAATTGAAATTAAACGCTAATCCCGATACTAATTTCGCTTACGGTGGCGCTACCACAGGCAATTCACAGGAAGTTCCACTAGGATTGCTAGCACAAATCGATCGCTATCGAGCTAGTCATTCCTCTACCTCTAAAAATGCTTTATATATAATCTGGGTTGGAGCCAATGATTATTTGGGAGGTGGAAATGACACAGATCGACCAGTCAATAATTCAGTTGAAGCTGTCAAATCACTGGTTCAAATTGGCGCAAAAAATATTTTAGTGGTTAATCTACCAGATTTAGGTAAACTACCAGGAACGCGCAATACACAACAATCTGAAGTACTGAGCCAACTAACTCACAAGCATAACTCTCAACTAGCTAATGCTTTGAAAAACTTACAGCAACAGCTTAAATCTGAACCCAATATTATTTATTATGATGTCAACGATCTATTTAATCGAGTTATGAACGAGCCAACTAAATTTGGCTTTCTCAATGTTATGAATACCTGTTTAAATGGCGAACTTAACCAATATATGGTTTGTCCCAACCCAGATAAATATTTATTTTGGGATGATATCCATCCCTCTACTGCTGCCCATAAATTGTTAGCAAAAACAGTTGCTAACAAGTTAAAATCTGCAACTACACAAACTCAGTCTGCTTATGCCAATTGAAAACAAGTATTAACCTGTTTTAACAGGTTTCGTCTGTGTAGTTCTGCATTTCTATTTGCGCAACATCTGAAAACTTCAGCTAGATTTTAAAGCTTCGTCTAGCACTTTTCGCGCTTCTTCTGCTTTAGCTTTTGCTTCCTGATAGCGGACATTTGCTTGAGCAAAAGTTTTCAAGACTTTAAATCCTTCCTTTAATCGGGCGATTTCTTCATCGCTAACAGATTTATCGGTAAATAGCACGTCAACCGCTTTACGAATTTCCAACGCCTCCGTGCGAGATTCTTGTACCTTCAGCTTTAAGGTAGCTAAGTTATTAAGTATCTGTACGGCTTGGGTAATTGCATCCTCATCGCTACTGAGATAATCCATCGGCTGTTCTTTGACTTCAATCAATTGCTGCGAACTAAATCCCTCCGCTAAATCGGTGGGTAGTTCCCCAGCATCGATTAGTTCCATCAGCCGATCCATCGCTTTATCGCGAGCTTTGGCTGAATCTTTACCAGAGACATTCAGGACAACTTCTGGAGCTTGAGGGAGAGTATATTTCGCCATAACCTAATTATATGCAAGAAGAGTTGCACAGCTACACTTTTGTAACAAGCGCGATCGCGTTACATGCTTTATTTTACGGTAAAAGTCAACTGTCATAGTACATGGGTATTAATTTGTCATTTGGTAATTGGTAGTTGGTAGTTGGTAGTTGCTCCTCTACCCCTCTGCGCCTCTGCTCCCAGCTCGTTCCTGCTCCCTGCTCCCTACTCTTTTAATTGGTGAAGAAAGCACGATTGAGGTTGTTGTTTGTCCGTAGTGACTAAGTTGCTCGATTAGCCTTTCGAGATGGGTCAATTATCAGCGATCGGCGACTAGTTAATTCTTTCTTACAACTTACGATTTACGATTTACGACTGAGTAATCTTATGGAAATTAGCTTACTACTACGGGGACTATCAATTGGTTTGGCGATCGCCGCACCTGTAGGACCAATTGGTATCCTCTGCATCCGCCAGTCACTTGCATTCGGTTGGCTACATGGATTTGTAGCTGGTTTAGGCGCAGCAACAGCAGATGCAATGTATGGTTGTGTGGCTGCATTTGGACTTACCTTCGTCACTAACTTCTTAATCGAACAACAGTTTTGGCTGCGGTTAGTTGGCGGTGCTTTCCTTTGCTACTTGGGAGTCAAAACATTTATCAGCATTCCATCTGAAACTGCGGCATCCACCAGAGGCAACACTCTTACTGAAGTTTATACGTCAACATGGATGCTAACACTGACAAATCCCGCTACAATCTTAGCTTTTGCAGCTATTTTTTCTGGATTAGGCTTAGCCAGCATCAAACAAAATTACCTGTCAGCAATCCTCCTAGTAGTTGGAGTTTTTTGTGGTTCTGCACTGTGGTGGCTGCTATTGAGTACTACTGTCACGCTAGCAAAGACAAAACTGAATTTGAACTGGGTTAATCGCCTCTCAGGTATCGTCATCGTAGCATTTGGGATCGTCGCATTGCTAAATTTGTGACACACGCAAAATCCCTTTGTGTCCTTCTTCTTTGCGTCTACTCTACGAGAACGCTGCGCGTATGCGCCTTTGCGCGACACAAAATCATTTTTGTAAATTTTTATATTTATCGTATAAATGTTGCACAAAAGACAGAAATTTTGCTCGATATAAGCAAATAAAATTCACTCTCGACCCGCGATCGCGAGAACATTCTATCATTTTTGCAATTAAATATTAAATTTAATGAATTTACTTAAACTAAGTTAAATGCACCCGCCAAAAATCATCAAGGGGTAGTATTTTTCGGCAGGAAAATGGTACTCTGTTCGCTTATAGCTATAAATTAAATTCTCACAATAAATCCTCATAGATTCGTTTCCATCGTTCGCGATCGCAATCTGACTGGAACTACCGATCTTTAACAGTGACCAGCGATCGGTGACCAGTGACCACGCACCACTCTTTCCTGATAACTGATAACTGATAACAGACGTTACATGTAACGTCTCTACACTGATAACTGACAACTGATTTAAAGGCTTACCTGCTGTTTTCTCGATCGATTGTTCCTGTCTGTATCGTTTGCCCAAAACACTAATCGAACTCAGGATCTATGTTACTGAGCATTGCCAATACATTCATTAGGCGACCAGTCTTAACGACAGTCTGTACCGTGGTTATTCTTTTACTGGGAGCAATTTGCATTCCGCTGTTGCCCTTGGATAAACTTCCAGAAATGGCATTAAAACAAGTTACCGTGACGGCAAATTATCTCGGTAGCGATGCCAAAACCACAGAAGAAAACGTTACCACCGTACTAGAACGACAGATCAACGGTACTGAGCGGGCTGTATATATGTCCTCTCAAACAACGAATAATGGTGACACAACCATTAACGTCTCCTTTCCTACGGAGATGGACAGAAATACCGCTCAAGTCCTCGTTCAAAACAACGTCGCCGTTGCTGAAGCAGAACTACCAGAAGAAGTGAATCGCACGGGTGTCGTTACTCAAAAACAATCTCCAACAATTACGATTGCTTATGCCTTTTATTCAGAAAAAAACGAGCAAGGTAACTATATCTACGACAACGTATTTATTAGTAATTATGTCGATCGCCTGATTTTCGACGAAATCAAACGGATCGAGGGCGTAGGCAACTTAAGAATAATTGGTGAACGAAGATATGCAATGCGGATCTGGCTCAATCCCGATGCCTTGGCTGCGAGAAATTTATCAGCTCAAGATGTCATTAACGCTATTTCCGAGCAAAACATTCAAGTAGGGGCGGGTAGAATCGGTCAGCAGCCGACCCAAGCCAAGCACGACTATGAAATCGCCTTACGCGCGATCGGTCGCTTTACGACTCCCGAAGAGGCTGAAGATATTGTCGTGCAAGTGGGTCAAAACGGGACGCTAACGCGGCTCAAAGATGTCGGTCGCGCTGAAGTTGGAGCGCAAGACTATAGCGCCACGACTCTATTTGATGGCGCTCCTTCAGTGATTTTGTTAGCTTATCAATTGCCTGGAAGTAATGCTTGGAATACAGCCAACTTAATTAAGGCAAGGATGGCGGAGTTAGAGCAAAGTTTTCCGCCCGGATTGAAAGCAACGGTTGGTTTAGACAATACGTTGTTCGTCTCAGCTTCCCTAGATGAAGCCTTTAAAACTCTGATGGAAGCGATCGCCTTAGTCTTTTTGGTAATCTTTATTTTCCTCCAAGACTGGCGCACCACAATTATTCCCGCCCTGGTAATTCCCGTGTCCTTAATTGGGGCGATGGCATTTGCTTTCATGTTTGGGTTTAGCCTGAATCAGTTAACGCTATTCGGGGTAATTTTAGCCACAGGTCTAGTTGTAGACGATGGGATTGTGGTTGTAGAAGCGATCGCCGCTAAATTATCTCAGGGAATGCGACCAGTACAAGCGGCGATTGATGCGATGGGAGAACTGACTGGAGCTATTATCGCTACATCTGTGGTGCTGATGGCAGTATTTATTCCCGTGACCTTCTTTCCAGGCACGACGGGAATTGTCTACAGACAGTTTGCCTTAATTATTGCCTTTGCGATCGCTATTTCTACCTTCAACGCTCTTACCTTTTCCCCTAGCATGTCAGCCATCATCATGCGGCGACAGCAGGAGGTACACGGACCCTTGGGCTGGTTTTTTGGCTGGTTTAATCGCGGGTTTGACTGGTTTAAAGAACAGTATGGCAAGTCAGTAGAATTTCTAATCCGCCTGCGGATGATAGTCATCCCAATTTTTCTAGCAGGCTTAATTGCTACGGGTTGGCTTTATCAGACTACACCCCAAGGATTTATTCCCGAAGAAGATCAAGGCTATTTCTTTGCGATCGCCGAAGCTCCTTCGGGTGTCTCCTTAAATTACACCACTAATCTCGTCCAAAAAGTTACTCAGATTATCAAACCCCTACCAGAAGTCGAACACGTAGTTGGGAATGCGGGCTTTGGTTTTCAAGGTAATGCTAGCAACAAAGCGCTGTTTTTCGTCAAGCTCAAAGATTGGGAAGAACGCCCCGGTGCAGACAAGTCAATTTTCGGACTACTGCAACAAATTAACCAAAAATTGCAAGCAAACGTTCCCGAAGCCAGACTAATCGCTGTCAATGCACCACCAGTGGATGGTTTAGGGAGTACGGGTGGTTTCGAGATGTACATCCAAAACCGCCAAGCCTTACCAATGGAAGCTTTGATTGACAACACGCAAAAAGTGGTCGAAGCAGCAAGAAAGCGTCCAGAGTTAGCGGGTGTATTCACTCAATTTACCTTTGGCGCGCCGATGATGGAAATTTCTATCGATCGCGAACAAGCTAAAGCCTTGAACGTCCAATTAAGCGATATTTTCAATACGATGCAGACATATTTGGGGGCGAGATATGTCAACCAATATGTCCTCGGCGGACGACTGTATCGCGTGCAAGTGCAAGCTGAAGAGACATCGCGCTCTAATCCCGACGATATCGGTCGTTTGTACGTCCGTTCTGTAGATGGGAATTCCGTACCACTGAGTAATGTGGTGAAAGTCGAGCAAATGACCTATCCACCAATTATTACTCACTACAACGTCTATCCATCGATTAACATTCAAGGCGCACCCGCTCCTGGTTACAGTACCGGACAAGCGATGACAGCGATGGAAGAGGTAGCAGAGCAAGTGTTGCAACCAGGATTCGGTTACGCCTGGACGGGAACTGCTTTTCAAGAAAAAGCTTCTGGTGGTGCTGCCCCAATTATTTTTGGTTTAGCCTTTGTGATGGTGTTCTTGGTGTTAGCGGCGCAGTACGAAAGCTACGTCGATCCCATCATCATCATGATTACCGTACCTTTAGCAATTTTAGGCGCGATCGGGGCGTTGCTACTCCGTGCCAATTTGCTCCAAGCAGGTTCGGTTTGGCCTGTTGTCAACAATAACATTTACGCTCAAGTTGCTCTCGTGATGCTGATCGGCTTAGCCAGTAAAAACGCAATTCTGATCGTAGAATTTGCCAACCAGTCAGCAGAACTAGGTATGAGCTACACCAAAGCAGCAATTCGAGCCGCAGAGGAGCGCTTGCGACCGATTCTGATGACAGCAATTTCTGGTTTAGTTGGTTTTTGGCCTTTGGTCATAGCGGCGGGTGCAGGAGCCATGAGTCGCTGGTCTTTAGGAACGGCACTATTCGGCGGCTACCTATTTTCGACGCTATTGAGTCTGTTCTTAGTCCCGGTGCTGTACGTTGTCATTAAGAATATGGAAGAAAATTTCTTGAAACCAAGTAAACCAAAACAGATTCAGCCTAAAGAAGACAGACAGCCGCAACCATTGGCTAGATGATTTGTCATTTGTCATTCGTCATTGTTGGTTAATTAATTGTGATTTCTGACTCCTGTACGGGCGGGTTTTGGACGAAGCGTTCTTGCCACAAGCCATGAATCTGTTGCTAAACCCGCCCCTACAACTACTGACTTACCCATTACCAATTACCCATTACCAAACCATGTTTCGCAACTGGACTCTTGACGACTGGATCAACCACGTTTTGTTTATAGCTACAATTCTGTATCTGTTTTACTCCTTCTTTTTGCACCACTGAGCAGTTATCAGGGAGCAGGGAGCGCACGAGTAGGGAGCAGCGACAAATGACAAATGACGAATGACAAATGACGAATGACAAAAAAACAGCAAAATAGTAATTGAGGATACATCTGTAGGAGCGATTCATGCATTCAAGCACCCAGCCGCAGGATTTGGCGTGGCAGTTCTGGCTGGCTTTACCACTCTATCCATTTGGCAAGCGGCGGACGCTTTGCACGGAAGTTGTGCGGGATACGATCTGGACGTTCGACCAGCTTCAGGGCTTTTTCTATGCGGTTGTCACGATTCGGATGACTGTTGTTAAGCTTAATGCTGGTGGTTTGTTGATCTATGCACCCGTTGCCCCAACAAAAGAGTGCATTCGCATGGTGAATGAGTTGGTGGCAAAGTATGGTGATGTGAAGTATATTATTTTGCCTACCAGTTCGGGATTGGAACACAAGATTTTTGTTGGTCCTTTCGCTCGATGTTTTCCTCAATCCCAGGTTTTCGTGGCTCCGAATCAGTGGAGTTTTCCGCTCAATTTACCGCTGTCGTGGTTGGGATTTCCCCGAAAACGCACTCAAGTACTACCGGAAAACTCTAAACAGGCTCCCTTTGGGGCAGAATTCGACTATGCCGTGTTGGATCTGGACTTAGGCAAGGGGTCTTTTGCAGAAGTCGCACTTCTCCACAAGCGATCGCGCACTCTGCTATTAACTGATTCCATCATCTCCATCCCAGAAGAACCACCCGCGCTTTTGCAGTTAGATCCGTATCCTTTGCTGTTTCATGCGAGAGATAGTGGGGACGAGGCAATGGAAGACACTCCCGCCAATCGCCGTAAGGGATGGCAGCGGATTTGCTTGTTTGCAACTTACTTCCGTCCTGGGACGGTGGAAACAGCAGGACTGGTGCAGATGTTAAGCGATGCTGCCAAAGCCAAAGAGCGATCGCGACAAGCTTACTTTGGCTTATACCCGTTCCGTTGGCAAGCAGGATGGCAGCGATCGTTCGATATGCTCCGTAGCAACGGTCGTCCGTTTGTCGCTCCAATCTTGCAAACTCTAATTTTTCCCCAAGCACCAAAACAAGTCTTAGACTGGGCAGATAAGGTAGCAACTTGGGATTTCGGGCGGATTATTAGCTGTCACCTTGACGCACCGATCGCTACAACTCCTTATGAATTCCGACAGGCTTTTGCTTGCCTAGAACAAAATCCCCGCACGAGCCAAAATGCGCCTCTACCAGAAGCAGATTTTGGATTCTTGCGGCAACTGGAAACATTTTTAGTCAGATATGGCGTTGCCACACCAGCTAAAGAGAAAGTTTAACAAACAGTTATCAGTCAGCGTACAGACGTTACATGTAACGTCTGTACAAAGTTGTCAGTTGACTTGTTCTTACACCCCACACCCCATTCTTTTCACTAGTTACTGGTTCAATGCGGCAGTATATACTTATGTCAGGAAGCGTCGCCAGACTGTGATTCATGAACTCAGAATTGTTGACAAGATTGCGCGCTTGCTGTAAGGATGAAGCGGCATTCGAGCAGATGCAACAACTTCTGATTGACAAAATTCAACCTTTAAAGCAAGAAATAGAGCGCGCGAATTTACAGGTAGAAAGGCAGAAAGCCCTGTTTAACGCGATCGCCCGACTCCGAGAACCCCTCGATCTTGAAGCGATTTTTCAAGCCACGGCTACCGAGGTGCGTCAACTTTTGGTAGCAGACCGAGTGGGAATGTTTCGCTTCTATGCTGATTCTGGTTGGAATGACGGAGAATTTGTGTCTGAGGATGTTGCCGCTGATTTTGGCTCAGCCATAGCGCAGAAAGTCCACGATCGTTGCTTTGGCGATCGATATGCCATCCATTACCAACAGGGACGGGTGCAGGCAGTTGCCGACATCTACGACGCTGGGCTGAGTGACTGCCACATTGAGATCCTCGCCCGATTTCAAGTTCGGGCTAACTTGGTCGTGCCACTCCTACAGGGACAAAATCTCTGGGGATTGCTCTGCATTCATCAATGTCGCGCCCCGCGTCAGTGGCAGGAAACCGAGATCGAATTTGTCCATCAGATTGCCAATCATCTAGGGGTGGCTCTCCAGCACGCCGAACTACTTGCAGAATTACGGGCAGAGATTGTCGAACGACAGCAAGCCGAACAACGCGCTCAAGAGTTGAATCAGGAATTGCAGCAAGCGATCGTCGAACTGAAGGCGGTGAATAAGGAATTGGAAGCCTTTAGCTATTCAGTCTCCCACGATTTGCGCGCGCCCTTACGCAGTATTGATGGCTTTAGCCAGGCATTGTTGGAAGACTGCCTTGACCAATTAGATAGCACCGGACAAGACTATCTGCACCGCATCCGCTCCGCTACCCAGCGGATGGGGCAGTTGATTGACGATCTCCTCACCCTATCGCGAGTTACTCGCAGCGAGATGAGCAGGGAATCAGTCGCTCTGAGCCGATTAGCCAGTCGTATCTGCACGGATTTACAGATGGCTCATCCAGATCGGCAGGTGGAGTTTGCAGTTCAACCTGGTTTAGTTGTCCAAGGAGATCCCCGTCTGCTGGAAGTTTTATTAGATAATTTATTGAATAATGCTTGGAAATTTACCTCTAGGCAGTTGCAGGCAAAAATTGAATTTGGGGCGATCGCACAGGAAAATGGGATTCCCGCTTTCTTTGTGCGGGATGATGGCGTAGGCTTTGACATGGTTTATGCTGACAAGTTATTTAGACCGTTCCAGCGATTGCATGGTATGAACGAATTTTTCGGTAATGGAATTGGACTTGCTACAGTGCAGCGAATCGTGCATCGGCATGGGGGACGGGTGTGGGCAGAAGGGGCATTGACACGGGGAGCAACGTTTTATTTCACGCTCTTCGCAGAGGAGGTCGAGGCATGAATGGGAATGGCGATCGCAAAGTCATTCTTCTCGTAGAAGATAATCCTGACGACGAAGCATTGGCAATCCGCGCCCTTAAACGCCATCACATCGGGAATGATATTGTCGTCGCCCATGATGGAGTCGAAGCCCTGGACTACCTGTTTGGCACGGGCATATATGCACAACGAGATGTCAGCAGTAAACCGACCGTAGTTTTGTTGGATCTAAAGCTACCTCGCGTCGATGGGCTTGAAGTTTTACGCCGTTTACGGGAAGATGAACGCACTAAACTATTGCCCGTGGTCGTCTTGACGACTTCTAGCGAAGAGCGAGATTTGCTCAATAGTTACAGCTTGGGGTGCAACAGTTATATTCGCAAACCCGTGGATTTTCTTCAGTTTTCCGAGGCAATTCGGCAATTAGGGATGTATTGGCTATTGATGAACGAACCACCACCGCTTTAGGAAAGCGCGATGAACCTTCACCTACGCATTCTAGTTGTCGAGGATTCGGAAGACGATATGCTGCTAATGCTGCGGGAACTGCGGCGGAGCGGCCATAGCGTGGATTACGAGCGGGTAGAGACTGCTGCCCAGATGCAGGCGGCGCTCGATCGCCAGTCGTGGGATATTGTCATTGCCGATTACACTCTACCTGCGTTTAGCGCTCCAGATGCCCTAAAACTATTGCAAAGCCAGCAGCGTAATTTACCGTTTATCATTGTCTCCGGTACGATTGGCGAAGAAACTGCTGTTGCTGCGATGAAAGCGGGAGCGCACGACTACATCACCAAGGGTAATTTAGCTCGGTTAATGCCTGCGGTGGAGCGAGAACTGCGCGAGGCGAAGGAACGACAAAAACGACATAACGCAGAACAGGCATTAAGAGAAAGCGAAGAACGGTTTCGTCAATTGGCAGAAAACATTGCCGAGAGCGTGTTTTGGATGTCAGACCCCAAAGCGCGTCAGCAACTCTACGTCAGCCCTGCCTACGAACGTATCTGGGGGCGATCCTGCGAGAGTTTGTATGCCAACTTTATGGAATGGTTAGAGGCAATTCATCCTGAAGATCGGCAACGCATTCAAACGAAATTCTTCGAGCAGGCTTTAGCAGGTCATTACGATGAAGAGTATCGAATTATCCGTCCCGATGGCTCGATCCGATGGATTCGCGATCGCGGTTTTCCGATCCAAAATGACTCTGGTGCATCTTACCGCGTGGTAGGCATTGCGGAAGATATTACTACTCGCAAGCTGACAGAAGCAGCCCTGCGCCACGCCCAACGTTTGGAAAGTCTGGGGACTCTAGCCAGTGGCATTGCCCACGACTTCAACAATATTCTCACTCCGATTCTGGCAACCGCTCAACTGCTATCTCTAAAACTCCCCCTAGACGAGCAGGATCGACACCTACTCCAGCTGATCGAAGACAGTGCCAAACGCGGGGCAGATTTGGTTAAGCAAATTTTAGTCTTTGCTCGTGGGGTGGAAGGCAAGCGAGTGCCATTGCAACTCAGACATATATTGTCAGAAGTCATGCACGTTGCCCGCCAAACCTTCCCCAAAACCATTGAAATTTATACAGACTTTCCCACTGCTAATCTTTGGACGGTTGCTGCCGATGCTACCCAACTGCATCAGGTATTCATGAATCTCTGCGTTAATGCCCGCGATGCCATGCCCAATGGTGGAACTCTCGGGCTTGCAGCTGAAAATAAACTCGTTGATGAAGCCTGTACTCGGATGAATCCAGAAGCTAGCCCGGGTTCTTACGTGGCGATCGCGATTTCGGATACAGGAACGGGAATTCCATCTGAACTGTTAGAGCGAATTTTTGACCCCTTTTTCACGACTAAAGAAGTAGGCAAAGGGACAGGACTGGGTTTATCCACTGCGTTAGGCATTGTGAAAAACCACGGTGGTTTTGTCAAGGTGTACAGCGAGGTGGGAAGAGGGTCGCAATTTAAAGTCTACTTACCTGCGATCGAAGATGCAGAAACTCAGCCAGCAGCAGAACTCGCGCTTTTGACTGGTAACAACGAGTTAATTCTGATTGTGGAAGACGAACTATCGATCCAACAGGTGACTCAAACCTCCTTGGAAGAGTACAATTACAGGACTCTGATTGCCAAAGATGGGATTGAGGCGATCGCTCTCTATGCCGCTCGTAAGTATGAGATCGATCTCGTGCTGATGGATGTGATGATGCCGTTGATGGATGGGTTAACTGCAACTCGCACCCTACAAAAACTCAATCCTAAAATCAAGGCGATTGTTACGAGTGGTTTAGCATCGAATAGCCTGATGGCTGAAATAACCGAAATCGGTGTCAAAGCATTTTTACCCAAGCCCTATACGACGAAAGAATTATTGGACGCAATACATAAAGTTTTGCAGCTTGATAGGTAATTGGTAATTGGTTGTTGGTAATTGGTAATTGGTAATTGGTAGTTGAGTGGTGCGTGGTGCGTGACAAGAATTTCATTTAATTCTTCTGACTCCTGTACGGGCGGGTTCACCCGAAATCTTCGTCGGAGTCAGAGAGCTTTGGTCAACCCGCCCCTACGACTCCTTCTGATAACTGATTTACAGCTCAAATTCCACTTTGACGACATCCGCAGCCCGATGCAGGTGGAAACCGAGTTTTTCGCAGACTTTTTGCATGGCTCGATTTTCGGCGAGAATTTCGCCAGTAATGCGAGCGAGTTTTTCGTCACGTCCGACCTGTAATAGACGACTCAATAATTCCGTGCCTAACCCTTGTCGCTGATGGCGATCGCCTACCAAAATAGCAAATTCTGCTTCGTTGAAGCCGTGTAATTTACTCAGACGACCAACTGCTAATATTTCTCTTGTTGAGGTTTGTGGATGATGGTACTCTGTGACTAATGCCATTTCGCGATCGTAATCGATAAAGCATATCCGCGTTAGTCTCTCGTGTGCGATTCGCTGACTTAACTTAATCAAATGAAAATAACGAAAATAGACACTTTCTTCCGATAGAGTTTGATGAAACTGCACCATTAAAGGTTCGTCTTCGGGACGAATCGGACGAATAGTAACGATCGTGCCATCTCTCATCGTCCATTGACTCACGTACTGCTGGGGATAGGGACGAATCGCCAGTTTCGGCAACCGATCTTCTGGTGTTTCCGGTGAGTGCAAAACGATCCGCGCATCCAGTGCAAGGAGGGAATCAGGACGAGCTAGCAACGGATTGATATCAATCTCCTTAATCCACCGCTGTTCGACTACGAGTTGACTGAATAATACTAAAAGTTGTTCTAGTGCTTCTAGATCGATGCTTTTTCTACCTCTGACTCCTTGCAATGCTTTGTAAATTTGGGTTTGTTCCATCATTCGGCGTGCCAGAGTGGTATTTAAGGGAGGTAGGGCGATCGCTCGATCTTTAAATACCTCCACTAACTGTCCCCCTAAGCCAAATAGCAGCGTAGAACCGAATTGTGGATCGAGACTGCTGCCAATAATCAATTCGTAACCATCCAATTTCAGCATCGGTTGAACGGTAACGCCTAAGAATAGTGGTGCGTGGTGTGTCGTGCGTGGTGCGTGGGGTTTTATAGGGGCGCACGGCTGTGCGCCCATACCGGAGTGAGGAGGATTATTTTGGACGTATTGGTTGACAGAATTTTCAATTTTGTGGTAGGCAGAACGCACGGCATCGGCATCGGGTAAATTTAACTGCACGCCGCCGACATCGGTTTTGTGGGTAATGGTTTCGCAAAAGAGTTTCAGGACGACGGGATATCCAATGCGATCGCTATATTCAACTGCTTCTGCTTCACTTCTGGCAATGTAAGTCGGAACGACGGGAATACCGTAAGCAGCTAGCACTTGCTTAGATTCAACCTCCGTCAAAATCGTGCGTCCCTGCTGTCGTGCTGTATCAATAATTTGTGTCACCAGAGAACAGCTGTTGCTATCTGCTAAATTTACTGGTAGAGCAGGAGTTTCATATATTCCCCGCAAATTGTAGCTATATCGCCACATCAGGCTGAATACGCGAGCGGCTGTATCTGGATATTGATAAGTAGGAATGCCAGCATCGTTAAGAATCTTTTCCCCGTCGATGACATCTGCACCGCCCATCCAACTCGCCAGAATCGGTTTATCTTGTAGAGACGTTACCTGTAACGTCTCTACATAAGATTTCAATGCTTCTGCCGTCTTGGTAGGGTCAGTCATGGCTTGCGGGGTTAAGATTACTAACAAACCATCACTATTTGGGTCTTTTGCTGCGACCTCTAAGGCTTGAGTGTAACGCTGGGGTTCGGCATCTCCTAAAATGTCAATTGGGTTGCTGCGGCTCCAGTGGGTAGGCAGGAATCGATTCAATTCAGTGCGAGTCTCCTCGCTTAATTCTGACAGTTCTCCCCCCATAGCAATCAAGGCATCGGTAGTTAGTACCCCAGGTCCACCAGCATTGGTCAGAATTGTCAAGCGCCGACCTTTGGGACGGGGTTGTTTTGCTAAAACCTCCGCCATATCAAATAAGTCAGAGATCCGGTTGACTTGCAACACGCCGGAACGCCGGAAAGCTGCATCTAATACCACATCGCTACCAGCTAGCGCTCCTGTATGGGAAGCCGCTGCTTTTGCTGCTGCCTCCGTCCGACCTGCTTTGAGGACGATAATTGGTTTGGTCAGTGCAACTTCCCTAGCTGCCGAAAGGAACGATCGCGCATTACCAATAGACTCCATGTAAATGACGATGCTTTTGGTATGAGGATCGTCACCGAGATAGTAAATTAAATCGCCCCAATTAACATCGAGCATGGAACCGATGGAGACAAAGGCGCTAAAACCAACATTTTCTTGCTTGCTCCAGTCGAGGATCGCCGTGCAGAGCGCTCCACTTTGGCTGATGAAACCCACATTACCAGGTCGGGCGATCGCGCTAGCAAACGTAGCATTTAAGCCTGTACGCGGACTCATCACCCCCAAGCAGTTAGGACCGACAATTCGCAGATTGCCTCGGCGTGCTTGTTCCAGCACTTGCCGTTCTAACTCGATCCCAGCTACTCCAGCTTCTTTAAATCCAGCAGAAATAATAATCGCACCTTTAACTCCTGCGGCGACACATTCTGCGATCGCCCCTGGTACGGCGGGTGCAGGAATTGCTATGACTGCGAGATCGACTGGCGCGGGAACATCTTGAATGGTGGGATAAGCTTTAATTCCCAATACGCTAGGACGTTTGGGATTGACGGGAAATACAGTCCCCCCAAAGGGATTGCTGATGAGATTCCATAGCAGGGTACGTCCGACGCTACCTTGTTTTTCGCTAGCTCCAATTACAGCAACGTTCTGGGGAGCAAAAATTGAGTTGAGGGGGTTGCTCGACTGCTCGGAGCGGAGAATGTCATGAGCGCGTTCGGCGATCGTTTGTTGTCTCACTGCGGCTCACCTTTGCTAAGTCAAAAGTTCTCTGTAGAGACGTTACATGTAACGTCTCTACACATGTAACGTCTCTACACATGTAACATCTCTACAGAAAAATGTTCGTATATAGAGTCAATAAAGTGCTGCAAAATAGGCGATCGCTCTCCCTTTCGCCATGCTACAGCAATTTCAATTTCAGGGGTTGGTTCTATAAGCGATCGATATATCACCCCGGCTCGCTGTAAATTTTGTAGAGAAGACGGTACTAGCGCCACTCCTACACCACCTGCTACTAAACTAATGCTAGTTTGTAGTTGTATTGCTTCTTGCACTGCTATTGGACTAAACTCCGTCTGTTGAAAAAATTGCCTAATTTGATTGTAAAGTCCACTACCTAAACGGGCAGGTGGCAAAACGAATAATTCTTGACTCAAGGCTCGAATTGATATTTGAGTGGATGTAGCGAGAGGATGAGTTTCTGGGATTGCGATCGCCATGCCTTCTTTTAACACGGAAACTATTTCTAACTCTATTTCTTCTAAATCGATTGGTAAGTAAAGAATACCCGCATCAATTTGCTGTTGTTGTAACTGCAAGATTTGTTGCGGCGTTGTCAATTCATGTAAATCCAATACTACCTCTGGACATCGTTCTCGAAAGGCTTTTAATAAGGTGGGTAAAACGCTATATGTCGCCGAACTATTAAACCCCAAGCTCAAAGGTCCAATTTCGCCGCGACTCGCTCGTTGTGCTGCTTCTACAGCTTGCTCGATTTGCCTAAGTAACTGTCGTACTTTTTCTAAAAATACTCGACCCGCAACAGTCAATTCTACACGTCGTTTAGTGCGATCGAATAACCTGACTTCAATTTCAGCTTCTAAATCGCGAATTTGCTGACTTAGTGGCGGTTGAGCCATATGCAGGCGTTCGGCGGCGCGACTGAAATTTAATTCCTCCGCGACAGCGATGAAATAGCGCAGGTGGCGAAGTTCCATGATGGTAATTGGTAATTGGTAATTGGTAGTTGGTGGTTGGTGGTTGTAGTTATCCTCCGTGTCTTCCTTGTCCCGACTCCCGACTCCGTATAGGCGCACAGATGTGTGCCCCTACCAACTCCCATATTTATATATTTAAAATATAAATATTTTACTAAATATATATTGGACATATGAAAAAAGCTTTTTTACAGTACAGATAAGTACGCAATGGATACATCAGATGAGTAATATCAATATTCAAATTCGATTGGCAACGGTTGAGGATTTAGAGCAAGTATTTTCGTTTATCCGTCAAAAAGCAGCATTTGATGGATATCTAGACGAACTGCAAGCAACTCCCCAGCAGTTAGAGACAACATTATTTGGGCGATCGCCCCTAGCGAGAGTATTATTGGCAGAAGTCGATAACTGCGCGATCGCATTTGCCTTATTTTTCTACACCTACTCCAGTTTTCTCGGTAAACCGAGTATCTGGCTGGACGACTTATTCGTACAGCCACATATGCGCGGACAAAGAGTCGGAACCGCATTACTCAACTACTTATCAACCCTCGCCAGCGAGAACGATTGCGGACGCATAGAATGGACAGTGAACGTCAACAACGATCGCGGCATCGAATTTTACCAAAAACAAGGCGCGCAAATTCTCAACAACCTGCGCTTGTGTCGTCTCAGTTATTAGTGACTGGGGAACAGGAGACAGGCAACGGGGAACAGTTATTTTGACTTTTGACTTTTAACTTTTGACTTTTGACTTTTCACCAGCCCTTAAAATTATTTACGGCACACATGGAGATCGATCGTGGCAAAGATTAACGATAACTACCTGAAACTCAAAGCAGGCTACCTGTTTCCTGAAATTGCGCGGCGGGTGAATGCATTTGCTGAGGCGAATCCCGAGGCAAAAATTATCCGGTTGGGAATTGGCGATGTCACCGAACCATTACCAGAAGCTTGTCGCGCGGCGATGATTCAAGCTGTCGAAGAAATGGGCGATCGCGCTACTTTTAAAGGCTACGGTCCCGAACAAGGTTATGCTTGGTTGCGGGAGAAGATTGCTAGCCACGATTTTCAAGCGCGAGGATGCGATATTGACGCTTCAGAAATTTTTATTTCTGATGGTTCCAAGTGCGATACGGGCAATATTCTCGATATTTTTGGCAAAGATAACAGAATTGCCGTTACCGATCCTGTATATCCCGTGTATGTCGATACGAATGTCATGGCTGGACATACGGGAGAGGCAAATGAGAAAGGCGAGTATGGGGGGTTAGTCTATCTTCCCGTGACGGCAGAAAACAACTTTACTGCCGAAATTCCGACTCAAAAAGTCGATTTGATTTATCTGTGTTTCCCCAACAACCCTACAGGTGCGACAGCAACGCGGGAACATCTCCAAGCGTGGGTAAACTACGCCAAAGCTAACAATTCCATAATTTTCTTCGATGCTGCCTACGAAGCATACATCACAGATCCCGATCTACCCCATTCTATTTATGAAATTGAGGGAGCTAGAGATTGCGCGATCGAATTTCGTTCTTTTTCTAAAAATGCTGGCTTTACAGGTACGCGCTGCGCTTTAACTGTCGTACCCAAAACTCTCAAGGCAAAAGCTGCTGATGGTGCGGATGTAGAATTGTGGAAATTGTGGAATCGCCGTCAGTCCACTAAATTTAATGGTGTATCTTACATCGTGCAGCGTGGTGCTGAGGCAGTTTATTCGGAAGCAGGGAAGTCACAAATTAACGCTCTTGTCAATTTTTATCTAGAAAACGCCAAAATCATCCGTACTCAACTGATGGCTGCGGGTTTAGAAGTGTATGGCGGCGTGAATGCACCTTATGTCTGGGTAAAAACCCCGCACGGTTTATCCAGTTGGGATTTCTTTGATAAGCTACTGCAAGTTTACAATGTGGTGGGAACGCCTGGTTCGGGATTTGGTGCGGCTGGTGAAGGCTACTTCCGTATCTCTGCATTCAACAGTCGCGAGAACGTGGAAGAAGCGATGAAACGGATTGTCGAGAAGTTTAAAGTGTAGAGCGAAAATACAGTGTAGGGGCGAGTTCACCAAAAATCTCTATACTTAGGTGAAGATCTATCTAAACTCGCCCCGATCGATCTGCTGTCAATTTTCCTATGACGACCACGATTCCTGTTGTCAAACCTGTTAGCCAAATGCAGCTGGCTCCTGGTAGTGTAGTGACTATTCCCAACGTCAGTTGGCAAGAATTTGAGTTAATCTTGCACGAATTAACAGTTTGCAATCGCCATAAACTCACTTATTTATCCTGACTAGATTCTGATTCTTGTGGACGCTGATATGCAGGAGGATAATCAACAAATTCATCGGTTCTAGTTGTATTAGTTGTAGCTCCTTCTGGTAAGACATCTTCGGCGGCATCGATTGATTTATCGGCAGCAATATCCATTTGACCCGCTGCATTTGTATTAGGTTTATCGCTTGTGCCTTTATGATTTGCATGACCGCTAGGCATGATCTTTTCCTCGCATTTTCTATATACTTTTAGATTAAACAGAGCGATCGCAGATCGACCCTATCAAAAGGCTAAGATTTCTATGCAAGATTCGACTATTTTAAGCAAGATTCTCTCCGAACATCGTCCGCCAGAAGCAATTTTTTCAACTCTACTACCAGTATTAGGAGATCTATTACAATGCGATCGCTGTTTTCTCTATTTACGCCATCCTCAAACTAATATTGGTAAAGTTGTCAGTTGTTGGTGTCGCAGTCCTGAATATCCTGATGTAACTGATTCAGACTGGAAAGCAGAACCCACCGATTTAATAAACAACGAAGACCCTTTATTTGCAGCCGCTTTGCGTGCCGAACCATCAATTTTTGTGGAAGATGTAGAGACAGCAGATCCAAAAGTGGTCAATAAAGATTTTGAGCGTAAAAATTTCGGACACCGAGCTTTAATTCACGCTCATTTATGCGACAAAAATCAATTATGGGGTATTTTACAACCCTGTGTATTCGATCAACCGAGAGTTTGGACTGAAACAGATCGTGAAATAATTTCAGATGTAATAGACAAGCTTACGCCTATAGTCGTTAATTATGTTACATCTACCCAGAATTAAATAGTAGAGTGGGCAATGCCCACCTATCTATATATAAAATAATTTAATTGTGAATCCCTCGCGATCGCAATTTTTTCTGATAATTGTCCCGTGCCGTAACCGAGATCTAAAATTCTTTCTCCTGGCAGCGGTGACAGCAACTCTAGCAGTGATTCGCCGTACTGCCACACAAACGCATGTTTACTCTCGTAGAGGGATGTATTCCAAGCATTTTCTGGCATATTTTTATCTTCGTCTGCTAGTTTCCCGGGCTTCAGGATAAATTGTAGTATCCACATGTACATGTAGTAGTATAGCAACGCGAGCGAAAGAGTTGACAAGTGAACTCATAACGAGTACGCTCTATCTGTATGTAGATTTGTGAAGTGAAGGAGATACCGTGCTGTCTAACCGCGAAGGACAAAAAGTACCCAGTGTTAAATTTCGGACTCGCCAGAATAACGGATGGTTGGATGTGTCTAGCGACGAGATATTTAACGGCAAGACAGTTGTAGTTTTCTCTTTGCCGGGGGCATATACACCAACTTGCTCGTCAACTCACGTTCCAGGTTACAACGATTTAGCACCAGCCTTTAAAGAGAATGGTGTTGACGATATTGTTTGTATTTCTGTCAATGATGCCTTTGTCATGAGCGAATGGGCAAAGGATCAAGGTGCAGATAAGGTAACTTTTCTTCCCGATGGCAACGGCGAGTTTACTGACGGGATGGGAATGTTGGTAGACAAATCGGAGTTAGGATTTGGCAAGCGTTCTTGGCGCTATTCCATGCTGGTGAAAGATGGTGTAGTAGAAAAGATGTTTATCGAGCCAGAGGAACCAGGCGATCCCTTTAAAGTATCCGATGCCGAAACCATGCTCAATTACATTAACCCAGAAGCGGCGAAACCGAAGTGCGTCTCTTTATTCGCCAAAGTTGGTTGTCCGTTCTGCACCCGTGCGAAAGAAATGCTGCAAGGACGCGGAATTGAATACGAAGAAATCGTTTTAGGGCAAGATGCGACAACCCGTTCTCTACGGGCAATGACGGGAGCAATGACAGTACCGCAAGTCTTTATCGATGGAAGGCTTATCGGTGGTTCGGAAGCATTAGAAGCCTATTTGAGTACAAACTAGGTGGTTCTTGATTGAATGAGATATTAGGGTCTGTAGGGGCACACAGCTGTGCGCCCCTACAAGATGTATACTGCGATCGACTGAGAACTGCTAATAACTCCTAGTTCCTGAATTTCTACTTCTCTCCAATGACTGAGTACTCACACTGCCCTAAACTGTCACAATCGCGATAGAAGACTGAGGAAAGGATAAACAAGAATGATTCCGTCTTGGTTAGCGATTGGAGGAATAACGTTTCTTGTCGCCTTCGGTGGCTTTTTCTTTAAGCCTCGCGATTTGAAATGGGCAGTTCAACTGGAACGCCCACATTGGTTAACTTTTGAGCCATTAATTCCAGTAATATGGATGGTGATTTTTACGTGTGGGGCAATTTCAGCTTATATTGTTTGGGAAGCAGAACCAGGTAGCCTCAAAACCTGGTTATTAATGAGCTTATACCTAGTTTTAGAATTAATTACCGTTGCTTATTTACCAGTGACGCTACAACTACGTAGTTTGGCGATCGGTACGTTTGTTGGTTTCTCAGGCGTACTCTTGAGCGTATTGTTGTTACTAGCTGTCTTGCAAATCTCTGGATGGGCAGCAGCTTTGCTCATACCTTATACCATTTGGAGCCCCATCGGCACGTTTACAACTTGGGAAATGATTCGCCTCAATCCTACAGAGCAGTGAATAGTTGTCAATTATCACTGACTAGTGACTAGTGGCTAGACCAATAAAGAATCTAGCCACTAGCCACTCAGTACTTACTACTCACTTAATCATGATTAAATCTTGGATGGTAATCGGGGCTGTAACGCTGTTGGTAGCGTTAGGGGCAAATTTTATTACACCAAGCGATCGCAAATGGTTTAAGCGCTTGCGCCGCCCTAACTGGTTGACGTTTGAAGCGTTAATTCCCGTCATTTGGACGGTCGTATTTATTTGCGGTGCTTGGTCGGCTTATATCGTGTGGGAAAATACGGGTAGCTGGTTGCTGATGGGGTTTTACCTGTTGGTAGAAATTCTAATCGTTTCCTACACGCTGGTGATGTTTAGGACTCGCAGCCTCAAAATTGGGACGATTATTGGTGGTACGGGTGCGATCGCTGGTCTATTATTAGCCTTAACTGTCCTCAGCGTTTCCCCTTGGGCGGCGGCTTTACTCCTACCATATCTAATTTGGAGTCCGATTGGCACTTACACGACTTGGGAAATGGCAAAATTGAATCCCCAGGATGTCTAACGATAAGTTATAGCTTGCTTCTACCCCTGTTTGCATGTAAGTTGATACACTAAAAGCTCAACCATTACTTCGATCGCGGGTAAATCAGCACATAATGTTACCTGAGGCAACCCCTTTCGGGAGTCGTTTATGCCGCAGGATAATCCAATTGCAATCGAATTTCGCGATGTCACGTTCATTCAGAACGGACGGGCGCTGGTATCAAATCTCAATTTCACCATCGGGCGAGGTGAAGTTTTAGTCTTATTGGGACGCAGTGGTAGTGGCAAAACTACGACCATGAAGTTGATCAATCGTCTGTTCGTCCCTTCTCACGGTGAGATTCTGTTTGAAGGCATTCCTACAACCAAGTGGGATGAAATCAAATTACGCCGTCAGATGGGATACGTGATTCAGGAGACAGGTTTGTTTCCGCATTTCACGATCGAACGAAATGTGGGCTTAGTGCCAGCTTTAGAAAGTTGGAAACCCAAACAAATTAAGGCACGAGTTTACGAACTGTTAAACTTAGTTGGTTTGGAACCGGAGCAATTCGCTCATCGTTACCCCCGCGAACTTTCTGGAGGACAACGACAGCGTGTAGGAGTCGCTAGGGCGCTAGCTGCCGATCCGCCCGTGTTATTGATGGACGAACCTTTTGGCGCGCTCGATCCAGTCACTCGTCTAGAAATTCAACAGCAGTTTCGCCGCTTGCAACAGCAGTTAGGCAAAACCGTAATTTTCGTAACGCATGATATTCAGGAAGCTTTTATTTTGGCTTCTCGAATTGGTCTCATGCAAGCAGGACGGATGCTGGTGTTAAGTACGCCAGAAGAGTTTTTAAAATCTTCTAAGCCAGAGGCGCGTGCTTTTATCAAAGGGTTACCACCGTTTGCTCAGATTTATAATTCTGGTGAGAAGAACGGAAAATGAACTTGAGTGAATTTTTTCTGGTGAAGTACGCGCCGGAGATTTTACAGGAAACTGCTACCCATATCCTCTTGGTAGGAATTTCAATTGGTGTTGCGACTTTGGTAGGTATTCCGCTAGGGATCTGCATCACCCGTAAACCCAGCCTGCGTCAGCCAATCTTGGGAATTGCTAACGTGTTGCAAACAGTTCCTAGTTTGGCACTATTTGGATTTTTGATTTCCGTGCCGCTAATTGGTGGAATTGGGGCGCGGACGGCGATTATTGCTCTAACCCTCTATTCTCTCCTACCAATTATTCGCAATACCTATACAGGAATTATTAACGTCGATCCGGCAATTCGTGAGGCAGGAAAGGGGATGGGCATGACCGATCGCCAGTTACTCTTGCAAGTCGAGGTTCCGTTGGCGCTAGGGGTGATTTTAGCAGGGGTAAGGGTAGCTACGGTGATTGCGATCGGGGTTGCCACGATCGCAGCAGCAATTGGCGCTGGCGGCTTGGGCGTGTTCGTATTTCGGGGAATTGCAATGGTCAACAATCAGTTGATTCTGGCAGGGGCAGTTCCGGCGGCGGTGTTAGCAATTTTAGCAGATTGGGCGATCGCTACTTTGGAACGCCGTTTAACGCGCCGAGGTACTTGGGAGCGGGGGAGCAGGGGAGCAGAGGAGCAGGGGAGATTGGTGCAGTCTTAGCAGAGAGCGCACGAGCGATCGAGCAGGGAACCTATGCTTGAAAGCATAGGATTGAAATGTAGATTTTACTCAACTAAACAGGTGACATAATTGCCGTGCGAATTTGTTCGATATACTGATAAAAATTCCCGCTGTTAAGCCGATAGCTTAAGGGATGAGCGATCAGTCTTGCCGTACTTTCAAACAATGTTTCAATCTCGATTAATCCATTTTCTTGTAGCGTTCTACCAGTAGAAACTAAGTCAACAATTGCCTCAGACATACCCGTAATTGGTCCCAATTCTACAGAACCGTATAAAGTAATAATTTCTACTGGTAAATCTAAATTTTCAAAATACTCGCGGGCGCAATTAACAAACTTAGAAGCAACTCTTCCGTGAGCTGGTAATTCTAAAGCCGAACGATAAGGACTAGAAGCTTTGACAGCCACAGAGAGCCGACAAGAACCGAATTTTAAATCGGCTAGATTGGCAACTTTCGGTTTTTTCTCGCGCAATACATCATAGCCAACAATTCCTAATTGTGCCTGTCCGTATTCTACGTAAACGGGTACATCTTGCGCCCGTACTAATAAAGCTTTGGCAATATTATTCGAGTCTTGAATCTGTAATTGACGATTGCTGGAATCGAGAAATGCACTAAAATCTAAACCGACAGATTGCAACAAACGGATACTATCTTTTAAAAGTGCGCCTTTGGGTAGTGCTACGGTAATCATGGCTAGGGAGTAGGGAGTAGGGAATAGGGGAAGAAACAGAAGACAAGTCCTGATTCTCACAAAAAACTATTATGCCCTGAAACTAGAACGATCGCGATTGTATAATTCTGATTTTCTATATTAGTGAGACACTGCCAGATTGCAGCCAGTGTAAGAATAGAAATATCGCGTAATCTATCCGTGCAGCCAAGATTGATATGAAAATCTTGTTAGTTGACGATGAAGTTGAACTAACCGATCCTCTTAGTCGCCTCCTCAGCCGTGAAGGATACGAGGTTGATGTGGCATATGATGGGAACAAAGGTAGCAATTTGGCTACTCAGAAGACTTATGACTTACTGATCCTCGATTGGATGCTCCCCCACCAATCGGGGTTAGATATTTGTCAGCAATTACGCCGCAGTGGTAAAAATACACCTGTCCTCTTCCTGACTGCTAAAGATACGATAGACGATCGCGTGCAAGGTTTAGATGCGGGTGCAGATGATTATATTGTTAAGCCTTTTGAATTACGCGAATTACTTGCAAGAGTCCGCGCTTTGTTACGGCGAGGCGCTGTAGATTTAAATCTAGCTGCAACTCAACGTTTACAAGTTGCAGATTTAGAATTAGATGTGGAAAATCGCTTAGCTTATCGTCAAGGACGCACGATTGAGTTGTCAGAGAAAGAGACTAAGCTTTTAGAATTTTTTATGCGTCATGTCGGACAAGTTTTAACTCACGACCAAATTCATCAATATTTATGGACTGAAGAGGAACAACCGAGCAGTAATGTTTTAGCTGCTTTAGTTCGGTTATTAAGACGCAAAATTGAAGCGAAGGGAGAAATAGTGTTAGTTCATACTGTTTATGGGAAAGGTTATCGGTTTGGGGATGGTAATGGGTAATTGATAATAGGTAAATGATAATAGTAAAGCATTAAATGTTGAGTGAACTTGCTCCTACAGATGCTACGCTCTCTCAATGCGATATTCTAATAAATATAAAATATTTCCATTTGTCTTTTTGTGTTCGTATTCTCTCACAACTTTTCCGCCCAATGTTTCTGGAATTTTACGACTGGCAATGTTGGCGCGATCTACAGGATAAAGAAAATATTCATAATCTAGATTTTGCTCAGCCCAATTTTTGATACCTCTAATTGCTTCTAGCCCATACTTACGACCGTGGGCTGTTTTTTTTAACCAAATGCCAAATTCTGGAGTTTTGCCAAGCATACCATGAAGACCTGCACAGCCTAAGAATTCTTGCGAATCCTTTTTTAAGATAACCAGCCTGAGATCGCTACCCTTTTTTAAATCTAGAATTGCATTCTCAATAAATGCTTCTATTTCAGCAATATGTTGGGGCGATCGCGGACACATATATTTAGTAATATCTTCAGTAAATTCTGAAAAGATTTCTTCTTTATACGCCATCGATACAGGTTTTAATCTGAGGCGATTTGTTAATATCTCCGTGCTAAGTAAATCCATTTTTATGTCACGCATCAGTCGTAGGCGAAGCGTAGCGTTAGACGCTAAGACGCTAAGAAGAACACAAAGAATAGTCGCTCCTTGCTCCTCACTCCTCCAAAACAAAGCCAGCGTCGCGAATCATGTCTAAGTCCATTTGTGTTGCTTGTCCTGGGGTGGTGAGATAGTCGCCAATGAAGATGGAGTTGGCGGGATATAATCCTAACGGTTGGAGCGATCGCAAATGGACTTCTCTACCTCCGGCAATCCGAATTTCTTGTGATGGTAGCAAGAATCTAAATAGACATAATATTCGCAGGCAGCGTTGCGGATTGAGTTGTTGCAACCCTGCTAGTGGTGTACCTGGTATTGGGATCAAAAAGTTAATTGGTACGCTTGTTACTTCTAATTGTCGCAGTGACAGAGCTAAATCGATAATATCGTCATCTGACTCACCCATCCCGATTATTCCGCCCGAACAAGTCGTAATTCCAGCAGCTTTAACATTCTCCACCGTCGCCACGCGATCGCTAAAAGTATGAGTCGTACAAATTTGTTCGTGGTGCGACTCTGCTGTATTGAGATTGTGGTTGACTCTATCGACTCCGGCTGCTGCTAAACGCTGCGTTTGTGACTCACTCAATAACCCCAAACAAGCACAAATTTTCAAATCGTAATTTGCCTTGACTTCTCGCACGGCTGCTAAAAATTTGGCAAAAGTTGTTTCGTTAGGCGATCGCCCAGACAGTACCATGCAGAATGTACCTGCTTTTAAACTAGCCGCCCGTGCTGCGGCAGCTAAAATTTTTTCTTGTGCCATCAACGGATATTTCTCAATTTCTGCTGTCGAGATTTTCGACTGAGAACAATAATGGCAATCTTCAGGGCAAAGTCCACTTTGGGCATTGAGCAAAAAGTGCAGTCGAACGCGATTACCCCAATAATGTTTGCGAACTTTATAAGCTGCTGCTAGCTGTTCGAGTAACACTTCATTAGGGGCGCTGAGTACGGCTAAAGCTGCTTCACGGCTGATAAGATCTCCTGCTAAGGAGCGATCGGCAAGTTGATTCCAATTTGGTAAGGTGATGGTTTGGGGCATTGGTAGTTGGTAGTTGGTAGTTGGCGATCGGCAGTTGTTGGTTGTTGCTAATTTTTTGACTTTTGACTTTTGACTTTTGACTTTTGACTTTTGACTTTTGACTTTTGACTTTTGACTTTTGACTTTTGACTTTTGACTCACTCATCCACAACCCGACGAATCACTTCGTAAATCGATTCGAGTTGAGTCGGGGTGATGCAGTAGGGTGGCATGAGGTAAATGGTATTACCGAGAGGACGTAAGAGGAAGCCTAATTCGAGAAAGCGCGATCGCAGTTTTGAACCTGTGGCGTTTAAGTAGCTTTCGCTTTCAGCTTTCAGATCCAGGGCTGCTATTGTACCGCAGATGCGGGTACGTTCGATTTTTGGATGCCCGCTCAACCATGTTTCCATATAGCGACGGTGTAAGGCTTCCATTCCCCTAAATACATCTGGATTTTGAGTTAATAATTCCAGCGAGGCGTTGCCTGTGGCGCAAGCTAAGGGATTTCCCGTGTAAGAATGACTGTGGAAGAAGGCGCGATCGATGTCATCGCTGTAAAAGGCTTGGTAAATTTCCTCTGTTGCTACAGTCACAGATAGAGGTAAACAGCCACCTGATAAACCTTTAGATAAGCAAAGTATATCGGGACAAGTACTTGACTTTAAACAAGCAAATAATTCTCCTGTTCTACCAAAGCCCGTCATAACCTCGTCATAGATTAGCAGCACCCCGTATGTGCGAGCGAGTTTGGCAAGTTCCTGCAAAAATTGGGGACGACACAGGCGCATCCCTGCGGCTCCCTGTACTAATGGCTCGATAAATATGCCTGCGTAACTGTGTGAATTTTTTTGCAATAATTCTGCCAGACAATCCAAAGCCTGTGCTTCGTGGGTAGCGACGTTGGAATCTTCGTCAAAAGTTGCGGGAAAAGGCACGATATCCGTTGCAAACATCAAAGTTTTGAAAGTTTGCCACCAAGGAGAACTACTACCAACTGACATTGCTCCTACAGTGTCGCCGTGATAGCCGCCTTCAAAGCTAATGAATCGAGTTCGTTGTTTTTCCCCTTGGTTAAACCAATACTGGTATGCCATTTTCAGCGCAACTTCGATCGCTGTAGAGCCGTTATCGGAGAAAAATACCCGTGTCAGAGATTTAGGTAGATGTTTCAATAGCCCAGTGGCTAATTTTTCTGCTGGCTCGTGGGTAAACCCAGCAAAAATCACTTGTTCTAGTTGTTTTGCTTGTTGGTAAAGAGCCTCAGCTAGTACGGGGTGGCTGTGTCCGTGGATCGTCACCCACCAACTCGAAATACAATCAAGAATCTGCCTTCCATCCTCCAATTCCAACATCACCCCCTCTCCCCTTTTGACTTTCAAAGGAGGAGGAGCCGTTTTCATCTGCGTAAAAGGATGCCAAATTGCACTGTTACTCATAAGTAGGAGATGGGTGTAGGGTGTGGGGTGTAGGGTGTGTGGGAGGTGTAGGGTGTGGGGTGACAGTGACTCCTGACCAGTGACCAGTTAGTTATTTTATCTCCTCAGCCCCCGATCGCTCCCTCAGCTCCCTCAGCTTCCTTGTCCCCCTTGTCTCCCTGCTCCCTGCTCCCTGCTCCCTACTCCCTACTCTCTAATTTTCTGCTTGACTGCTGTTGAAAGTTAAGCGAAACTGACAAATAATTACTGTGCGAGTTCACTCTATTGCTAAATTTTGTTAACTTTTTCATCTATATAATTCGATGGATGAAACATTATGTAGCAGTAGGGATATTAAGATAGGGGATCGCGTCGCTCAAAGCAAGCTATCCTGCCCAAATGCTGGATATAAGTGTCAGATAACCTTAAAACCTGTTGTGTTGGCTAGAAGCATGGAAACCTTAGAATTTGTCATCTATCCCGATGGTCGCGTACAGGAAAAAGTTACGGGGATCGTCGGTTCCTCCTGTACGGAAGTTACGGCAGCGCTGGAAGCAGAACTAGGGCAAACCATTAGCCAGCAGCCAACATCAGAATATTTTAATCAAGTTAATACACAAGCTGATGTCTCAATCGCTCAAGCATCGTTTAGCGAATGGTAGCTTTTTTATTTAGTTATTGACCTTAGTTAATTTACGACGATCTAGAAACACTATGTCACACTTTAGCCAAATCAAAACTCAAATCCGCAATTTAACATCCTTGCAAGCAGCTCTCACCGATATGGGAGTTGATTGGAAATCTGGATCTCGGCAAGTCCGAGGCTATCAGGGACAAACGCGGAATGCCGAAGTGACAATCGAGCAAGATAACGGTTACGATGTAGGGTTTAGTTGGAATGGCAAAGAGTACGAACTCGTCGCCGATATGCAATATTGGCAGCAACCTTTATCCGTAGAAGGTTTCTTGCGCCAGGTGACGCAGCGTTATGCGTACCACACCGTAGTTAACGAAACAGCAAGACAAGGCTTTCAAGTCACCGAACAACAGAAAAACTCAGATGGCTCGATCAGACTGTTAGTACAGCGCTGGAGTGGCTGATGGACGATCTTGGCACATCGAATCATTCCGACACGGGGCGATCGCACCTAGAACCCGAGTTGGGAGGGAATCTGCGTGATACTGCCAATCGTTCTGGACTAGAGCCAGAATTGGGCGGTGTTACCCGGCAAAAGGGTGTATACGTTGATGAAATCACTTGTATTGGGTGCAAGCACTGCGCTCACGTCGCTCGCAACACCTTTTACATCGAACCAGATTACGGTCGCTCTCGCGTCGTCCGTCAAGATGGTGACGTGGAGGAACTGATCCAAGAGGCGATCGATACTTGTCCGGTAGATTGCATCCACTGGGTCGATTACACTGAGTTAAAGCGGCTAGAACAAGACAGACAATATCAAGTCATTCCCCCAGTTGTAGGATATCCCGTCGAGGGGGCTGTGGCTGCTGCCCAAAAGCGCCGTCGCAAGCAACAGTTAACCCGCAAAAAAGCCAAGTATTAATATATCCAAACAGGCGATCGCTAACTGAGGAGATTGGATTGCACAGTCTCCTTATTTTTATCTCAGTAGAGACGTTATATGTTCTGTAGAGGCGTTACATGTAACGTCCCTACACTAAATAACTGATAACTAACTACTGATTTAGTTTTGCTCCAGAAAAGACTGAACTTTCCCGTCAGCGCCGAGTATGACTCTAACTCTAGGTGTTTCGCCTTGGGGGTTAGCGGAGACAAAGGGTTCGCCGATTAAAGGTAAACCAGAACTCTCGATGTAGTTTCTAGCTGCTTTGCCTAAAGGTTCGATCCGCTGCACCGAGCCGTCTACATCTAGGACAATACTGTATTCTAACGGTTCGCTGAGTCCAGAGGGGGGCTGCCAACGCTGTTGGAAGTATTCTCTGACTTCATTAACTTGCGGCGTAGGGGCAAAAGCTGCCGCTTGGGGTGCTTGTCGTGACGGTTTAGCTGGCGGCTCCTCAACTGGCTTACCTTCTAAAGCTGCTCTGATCCTTTCTCTGGGTGTCAAGCCTTCCACTGATGGCGGCGGAGCTGGATTGCTGGGTGGTGCGGCAGGAACATCGATTGTTGGTGGAGTCTGAGCCGAGCGATCGGGGCTGGGAGGACTGGGAAGGTTATTGTTGGTAGTAATTCCTGGTAAGGTAGCAATGCTACCTGGTTGCACGGCAGGCTGATTAGCTGGTTGATTAGCCGATGACTTGGGTGTTTGAGTAGAACCAGATGGTGCTTGAGCAATGCCAGGTAGGGGGCTAACTCCAGCGTTAGGCGGTGCAGGTGGGGCAGTGGTTGTAAAGGGTGGCGTGGTTGGCGCGGTAGGCAGGGGAGTGTCTGACAGAGGTGAGGGAATTGGCGAACTCCCCACAGTTGGCGTATTTGGTAAATTTCCTAAAGTTGGGCTTGTCGTCGGCGATGGGAGATCGCTTGTGGGTGGCACAGACGGTACAGCCTCTGGAGATAGGGTGGGCGAGGGAGAAGGCTGTTGTGGCGGACGACTGGCTGTTTGTGGCTCGTCAGAACGGTTGAGCAGATGTACGAGTCCTGCGGTTAAACCTACTCCTACCAGCAGTACGGCTGCTATCCCCGCCCAAGCTGTAGAAGGAGTAGTAGCAAAACGAGTCGGGCTATTAAAGTTGGCTGGGACAGCTAAAACGTCAGCAGCATATTCATCTAAAGCGTTTGCTAGATCGAATAGTTGCGTCATGCTCAAAGGAATGAATTGCCCCGTACTAGGAGTTGCTAAAGCTCCTAAAAACAAATTATGGGATAATCCTTCACCAGGTTGAATGTATATTCCTCCTGCTGAAGCTGGTGCAGGCGTGCTAGAGGAATCTAATTCTGCCGGTAGGGTGGGCGTATTGGCTGCATCTTCTACCAACAAAGCATTGAATCGGTCTGGCGATGAAGCGAGAACTCTCTGCACGTAGTTTTTGACAACTTCATGCAATTCTACTAAAGAGTGGCGATCGCCCTGAATGCGAATTTGCTCTGCTTCTGGTAGTTGGGAGTCATGAAAGCGCACCTCGAACTGAATTGGTGCATTCATTGATTTAGCACCCCGATCCGATCCTGGCGTGCGCTCGGTAACCTGTAACGTACAAGAAGCTTGCGTATACTTTTTGATAATCGGTTCTGACAGAGACATAAGCGAAAATGAGGGAGTAGGGAGCAGGGAGTGAGGGGACAAGGGGGACAAGGGGGACAAGGGGGACAAGGGGGACAAGGGGGACAAGGGGGATCCCACGACCGAAGGGAGTGGGGATTAGGGGGCAAAGGGGGACAAGGGAGAAATTAGTCACACACCACACCCTATCAACACGCACCACTCTTCTCCCCGACTCCCTAGTTACAATTGCGAACGATCGAGCAAGGTAAGCCATAAGTGCCGATGACCGACAGCACCGCTATAAAATAACAGATCGACTAAGAGCTTGAAGCCTAATTGACTTAGCCAATTGGTTGATAAATGTTCGGCATCTTCCATGCGCTCCTGATAGAGATTGCTAAAACTATCGATGTAGTCGCCCAACACGCCGATTTTATGAGGAACTTCTCGATTGGCGATCGCCTGCTCTAATAACATGACGGCGCGGCGAATTTGAGTCTGATATTGTTTGGCTAGGTGACAAATAATTAAAACTAGCGATCGCGCTTCTTCTATATCTAATTTTTTCCTACCCCCATCACCTTTACGTAAAGGATTTGATTGCCTCAAGCGCCATAACGCCACCCGATCGGGGATTTTTGTTGCCAAATTTAATTCTTCTGCTGCCGATAACATTGCCTCAGAACCAATGCCTACTAAAGCTTCTAGCGCCAACAATATCAGATCGAGTTGAGCTTTAATATTGTTGAGCTGCACGGGTGCAGGCTCGGCGCGAGTGAGATCGTTCCACTTAGTACTTTGATTGGGAGATTGGGCGCTAGAGTGCATAGTCTTCAGCATAGGTGGTACGACTAAGATACACTGAGCTGTTACCCAATTTGAAACCGTGTTTCTTTGGTTTTGGCTTGTTTTCTCCAGCTAGCAACAAATTTGCCGCTCAAGCAGCTCAGGTTATGAAATTTTGCTCAGTCAATTTTTACCACATCCTACACGTTGACGCTACCGCAAAAAAGCTACTGTCACCCCAGAGCCACCATCTTCAGGAGCCGCAGCCTCGAAGCGACTTACCATAGGATGCTGTTGCAAAAAATTGTGAACTCCTTGTCTCAGTTTCCCCGTACCGTGACCGTGGATAATCCATATTGTTCCAGACGCTTCGGAGATCGCCTTATCTAGCACGATCTCTGCATCAGCCACCCGACTACCTCGAATATCGAAGGTATTTTGAGAAGTCCTGATTGTGGGGGAGTCGGGTGAGTGGCTAGTGGCTGGTGGCTGGTGGCTAGAATGGCTTCCTTGTCCCCCTTGTCTTCCTTGTCCCCCTTGTTTCCTCTCTTGGAAATTGGCTTTTTTCCCATCCAGCGATTCAATGTCTTCTAACTTGACGGTCATTTTCATCAGTCCGAAGCGGACGATTAATTCGCCGTCATCGTTAGGTTCGTTCAAAACTTCTGCGGTTTGCCCTAAACGGGGAATGCGAATGCGATCGCCTGCTTGGGGGCGAAATTCGGCTTTGGGCTTGGATGCAGGAGGAGTATGCTGTTGGACAAACCGATCGATCGCCACTGTTGCTTGCTGTGCGGCTTGAGCTGTAGGAGTTCCTTGCTGCAACTTGCGAATCACCTGTGCAATTTCCGCTTTAGCTTGGGCGATCGCCTGTTGAATTGCTTGTTCTTGAGAGGCACGTAATTCTCGTTCTCGCGCGTCTAGCTGAGCAGTCCGTTCCGAGAGTTGACGATACAATCGCTCTGTTTGTTGTAATAACTGTTGGGCTTGGGCGGCTTTCGTTTCTTGTTGTCGCCGTTGGGCTTCAAGTCCGGCAATGACCTGGTTCACATCTTCCGTTGCTTCTCCTACCTGATGTTTTGCTTGCTCGATCACCTCTGGTTTTAATCCCAAACGAGCAGCGATCGCTAAAGCATTAGAGCGACCTGGAATCCCCCACAACAAGCGATAAGTAGGCGATAAAGTTTCCTCATTAAATTCCACCGAGGCATTTTCAAACCGCTCGTCTTGATATTTCAACGCTTTCAATTCGCCAAAGTGAGTTGTCGCCATACTCAGCTCGGCATTATCGGCAAGGTGACGCAAAAGGGCGATCGCCAAAGCACTGCCCTCGACTGGATCGGTTCCCGCGCCGACTTCGTCGAGTAGAACAAGTGAGTAGCTAGTGGCTGGTGGCTGGTGACTAGTGGCTAGAATTTCTCCCTTGTCTCCCTTGTCTCCCTTGTCTCCCTTGTCTCCCTTGTCTTCCTTGTCTCCCTTGTCTTCCTTGTCTTCCTTGTCTTCCTTGTCTCCCTTGTCTCCCTTGTCTCCCTTGTCTTCCTTGTCTCCCTTGTCTTCCTTGTCCCCTTCTCCCCTACTCCCTGCTCCCAGCTCGTCCCTGCTCCCTACTTCACCAATCGCCTCTAATATCCGGCTAATTCGCCGAATATGACCGGAAAAAGTAGACAAACTCTGCTGTAATGACTGTTCGTCGCCGATATCTGCCAATACCATGTCAAACCAAGGAATTTCTACAGGTTCTTTGGCAGGAATAAATAACCCGACTTTTGCCATCAAAGCTGCTAAACCAAGAGTTTTCAGCGTTACCGTTTTCCCTCCAGTGTTGGGTCCGGTGATCGTAATGACGCGAATGTGGGGCTGAACGATAATATCTACAGGAATGACTGGCTGCCCTTGTTCGTGCTGGTTTTGCCATACGAGCAGGGGATGGCGCAATTGACGTAATGTTGTATTTTCCCCTTGGGAGCGATCGCAAAAGCGGGGTGGATTGGCTTGCAACCAGTAGCTATAACGAGCGCGGGCGCTGGCAAGGTCTATTATCGTTACAACCGCTAGCAAATTTTCTAAATCTGGCTTGACGGCTGCGACTTGCTCAGTCAGCCGTCTGCGAATCGCCTCTTCTTCTGCTTGCTCTCTGGCAATGTATTGTCGCAGTTGATTGCCTAAAGCCACGATCGCGTTTGGCTCTACATACAAAGTTGCTCCGCTCATGGATGCATCGTGGACGATACCGGGAATTGCGTCTTTTTGCGGTGCTTTGACGGGAATAACGAAGCGATCGCCTCTTTGGGTGATAAGTTGTTCCTGTACGGCGTTGGCTTGGCGCTGCAAGATTCCTTGTAGGGTTTGGGTAATTCGTTGGCGCAATTGCCGCACGCGATCGCGAATCTCTGCTAATTTAGGGCTAGCGCGGTCTGCTACCTTACCCTGTTCGTCAATACAGTATAAAATATCCTGTTCTAATTCAGGATCGGTTTTGACAGTAGAGACTAATTCCTGTAAAACTGGCAAATCTTGCTGTTGGTCGATGCTGCGTCGTAACTGTCTCGTTCCGGTGAGAGTTGTGGCGATCGCGAGTAACTGCTCTGCGGTTAATATACCTTGTAATTCTGCTCGTTCTAAAGATTCGCCAATATCTTGAATTCCGGCAAACGACAACCCAGCACTCAGACGACTATCTAACTCGTAGACTTCTTTGGTTTGGTTTAACAATTCCTGACTTTTTGCCTGCGTGTCGGGAACGACCAAATTCCGAGCGGCGATCGCTCCTAGTTTAGTCGCCGTAAAAGTTGCCAAGTGCTGACACAAGCGCGACCATTCTAATAGTTCTAACGTTTCTGATTGAATCAAAGCTTGGTGTTTCAATTTTATTAAAAGGGAGCAGGGAGCAGGGATTAGAGGACAGAATTTATCTCAAGTAATTATTCTGTCTTTGATTTAAAACTTTTAGAGCGCAGAAATTAAAATAAAAGGCTTTTAGATATCAAATCTACGTTAAATTCAAGCAAAAGCTGAAAGCTATAGCTTTTTTGACCGGGTTCTGTGCGTGCGATCGCGAATTTTTTCGCTTTAGCTTAGTGTTGAATACATTTGAGCGAACAATACATTTTGACTTTAATTCCATTGTAGTACGCTCTCAGTCAGTCTCAATCGTACTAAAGCCTGAATTTCCCTACCTATTTGTAGTACTATCCCTCTTTTACTGAGCAGGGAGAGAGTACCTGGTTGCTGAGGGAGCATTCATCAAGTCGCAAGTCGCAATTACTAGCCACTGGTTCCACTATCCACTAGTCACTAGCCACGCACTCCTCACTAACAAAATTCCCCAACCTCTAACCAAACTCCTCGCGAATTTGGTACTCTAGCGAAATAGTTTGGGAACGGGTAAAGAAACGTGAATATTCAAATTGGACGTGGCAAAACCGCACGCCGCGCCTACGGCATTGATGAAATTGCACTGGCTCCGGGGCAACGCACTATAGACCCCAGTTTAGCGGATACCAGCTGGCAGATTGGCGCGATCGAGCGAGAAATTCCCATTATTGCCAGTGCGATGGATGGAGTTGTCGATGTGCAGATGGCTGTACTGCTTTCCCAGTTAGGAGCTTTGGGCGTACTCAACTTAGAAGGTATTCAAACTCGCTACGCCGACCCAGAGCCAATTTTACAACGGATTGCCTCAGTAGGAACACATGAATTCGTGCCGCTGATGCAAGAATTGTATGCCGAACCAGTCAAACCAGAATTAATCGAGCAACGAATTAGGGAAATTAAACAGCAAGGTGGTATTGCTGCTGTTAGCGCGACTCCTGCTGGAGCGAGTAAATACGGTAGCGTTGTGGCAAAAGCTGGCGCAGATTTATTTTTTATTCAAGCTACTGTTGTTTCCACAGCTCACATAGCCCCATCTGAGTTTACCAGCCTTGACTTGGCGAAATTTTGTCAAGAAATGCCCATGCCCGTCGTGTTGGGCAACTGCGTCACTTACGAAGTGACTTTAAGTTTAATGAAGGCAGGAGCAGCAGCAGTTTTAGTTGGGATTGGTCCTGGGGCGGCTTGTACTTCTCGCGGTGTTTTAGGTGTGGGTGTACCTCAAGCCACGGCGATCGCAGATTGTGCTGCAGCAAGAGAAGATTATTATCAGGAAACCGGAAATTACGTACCAGTAATTGCCGATGGTGGCTTGATTACAGGTGGAGATATCTGTAAGTGTATCGCCTGCGGTGCAGATGGCGTGATGATCGGTTCTCCCTTTGCTAGAGCCGCTGAAGCACCAGGTAAAGGCTTTCACTGGGGCATGGCAACCCCTAGCCCCGTGCTACCCCGTGGAACTCGAATTCGTGTCGGGACAACTGGCACTTGCGAACAAATTTTACGCGGACCCGCTCAACTCGATGACGGGACGCACAATTTCTTGGGCGCTTTAAAAACGAGCATGGGAACTTTGGGGGCAAAAGACATTCGCGAGATGCAACAAGTCGAAGTCGTAATAGCTCCTTCATTGCTCACAGAAGGCAAAGTCTATCAGAAGGCTCAGCAACTCGGTATGGGTAAGTAGGTGACAATCGTTTTGAGTATTGACTTGGAGACTTCTGACTTCACGCATAAGTAACTTTACTCAAACAAAAACAGTCGACTTAAAAATTTCCATAATCTTGCAAAGAGTACTGGAAAAAATAAAACAGTCGCCTACAATAGAGGAAGCGGAGACGCATGTTTCCGTTCACTCCTCACACCACACTCCGCCCGGACTACTGTTCGGGCGGTTCCTTATGTCTGGGAATTCACGTAGAGTAATCCTTACTTTTCACATCAACTACAATCGCACAGCGATCGCCACAGAGGATCTATCTAATTACAGATACTCAGGAGGTAAAAATGCTTGGTTTTACTGTGATAAAATTTTCAGCAAAGTAAGCAACAATATAGCCAAGGATTTTCAGGCATGTCAGCAGCCGCGCAAGTTACAGATTCTTCTTTTAAGCAAGAAGTACTAGATAGTGAAATCCCAGTGTTAGTGGATTTTTGGGCTCCTTGGTGCGGTCCTTGCCGCATGGTCGCCCCTGTTGTCGATGAAATTGCACAGCAGTACGACGGGCAAGTCAAGGTAGTGAAGCTCAACACCGACGAAAACCCCAATATTGCCAGTCAGTACGGTATCCGCAGTATCCCCACTCTGATGATTTTCAAAGGGGGTCAAAAAGTTGACATGGTAGTAGGTGCAGTACCAAAAACAACACTGTCGAATACTTTAGAAAAGTATTTGTAGAGCTGGGTTAGCACGAAAAAGACTTGCAAGCGCCTGAGGTTTTGGCTATATGGCGCTTTTTGGTCTGTACATTCATCAGGGGAGCAATTCTGCTGATTGTAAGACGTGAAATTTTGCGTCTCTGTAATTTCCTCTCAACAGATGTCCCAAATCTCGCTAAAATAGAGTGCCGACCCGTGCAGCAGCACTCATGACTTCATCCCGTTCATTAGACACCATAGACACGCTTAAATCGGACTTAGCTACCCTGTTAGAGCATTTGCCAGATTTGCAACATCGGCAATTGATCCAGCAGGCGATCGCCACTATTATTCGGTTAGCACACAGCGAGATCGACCGTCTCGACTGGAAAATCTTAGCGGCTTCTCTGGCTGATATGGAGCGAGGGTTAGAATTATTTCATACCTATCGTCACGTTCGGAAGGTAACAATTTTTGGTTCGGCACGTACTCCAGTAGATAGCCCGGCGTATAAAATGGCAGTAGACTTCGCCCGTTGTGTCACTCAGTTAGGGTTTATGGTAATGACTGGTGGTGGTGGCGGAATCATGCAGGCGGGAAATGAGGGTGCGGGAAGGGAAAATTCTTTTGGGTTGAATATTCAACTACCATTCGAGCAAGAAGCAAATCCTTACATTGTTGGTGACGCGAAATTAATCCACTTCAAATATTTCTTTACCCGCAAGCTGTTTTTACTCAGGGAAAGCGATGCAGTGGCGCTATTTCCTGGCGGGTTTGGCACGCAGGACGAAGCATTTGAATGCATGACTTTGAGCCAAACTGGAAAGTTCGGTCCCGTGCCGATGGTACTCATCGACCACCCAGGGGGAGACTATTGGGAAGCTTGGAGCGAATATATTCAAGAGCATTTGATTCAAAAAGGTTTGGTTAGTCCTGAAGATCCCAGTCTTTATACGATTACAGATAACTTAGATGTTGCTTGTAACGCGATCACGCAATTTTATCGGGTTTATCACTCTAGCCGCTACGTGCGCGATTTATTGGTAATTCGCCTTGATGCAGAATTATCTGATGCTGAAGTTGAAGAATTGAATCACAATTTCAGCGATATTTTGGTGAAAGGCAAGATTGAAAAAAGCGCGGCTTTACCTCAAGAAACTCAGGATGAAACTATAGACTTGCCCCGGATCGTGCTTTATTTTAATCAAAGAGACTTGGGGCGTTTGTATCAGATGATTGCTAGGATCAATCAGATGGGACAACCTTCAGAAGAAACTGCTTCTCATCCAGAAAGGAAGTAAGGCAAGCAAGGCAACTATTCAGAAGTGCGATCGCCCCTTGCCCATTTTTGCCCCGATCGACATACACTGGTATACGAACTGTCGGCACGGCTGTTATGAGGCGATCGCGGCATGGTGTTGCAAAAAGAATTCCAGCAATCGGAACAAGAATTCTGGCGTGACGGTAGAAGGAGAAGCAATACTGATGCTCTTTGGTTCGGTATCGTTATCTCACTTCTCGTACACGTTATTTTTTTCCTCAGCTACGATTATTGGATTCGCATCCTACCAAAACCAAAACAGCAATCTCGCGCCGAACCAATTCCACTTGAGTTTGTTGAAGTTCCTCCCCAACCAAAAAAACCGCCCCCAGAAACCAAACGTCGGGCAGCAAACGATTCCGTTGCCGGTGGTAAAGCCAATCGCAGACGACCTCTAGCAACTCGACCGAATAACCCAACTACGCCTAGAACTAGTTCCCGTACTACTCCGTCACCCGCTCAACCCCGCCGCCAGCAGCCATCTAGCAACCGCAGGGAGAGTCCAGAGCCACCAAAACCCCAAATCCAGCCTCCTCAAGCCCAACCTCCGATTGCCACTGCTCCCAATCGCTCCAAACCAGTTCCGAAGACTCCTAACCCAGAGCAAAAACCAGCAAATCGTCCTAGTCCCGCAACCGAGCGATCGCCTGCTAGAACTACAGCCAGAACTCAGCCGCGATCTTCAGCAGCGAGCAAGTTAGGTGGTCCGCTGACGCTTTCCAGCCGCGACCTAGCCGCTAATCCCAACCGTTCTAATCGTGCTGCGCCAGGCATTGATGCTCGTCAGGATGTCGATATGGGTTCTTACTTGCAGCAACTTCAGCGACAAGTCAGGCAGCAGTGGATACCAGGGATGACGCAGAATTCTCGTTCAACTGTCGTGTTTTTCACAGTCACGCGATCGGGTCAAGTCACCAACCTACGGATCGTTCGACCTTCTGGCTCCAACACTACCGACACCGCCGCTCTTAGTGCCATTAGACGCGCCGCACCCTTCGCACCTTTACCTTCTGGATTTGCTTACAATTCCCTCAAAATTAGTTTTACATTTAATATCAACGTCTCTGGTGGTTTAGATCTATGGGTAAGATGACGTAAAAAGTTATCAGTTATTAGTGACTAGCGACTCGTGGCTGGTGAATAGAAAGGAGTCAAGCCACTAGCTGCCACCATGAATGACAAATGACGAATGACCAATGACCAATTCAGGAGGAGTGATGCTCGATTTAACAAAGCTAGCAGTTGGAGGAGTTTGCTTTGTCTTGGCATTTATCCTAGCGAGTCTAGTCGAATACTGGTTGCATCGTTTGATGCACGTTTCGCCTCGCATTGGTGAAAGACATCGCGATCACCACCGCCGGAATGAAGGACAAGGTGTAGTATGGGAATTTCGGGATTACGTTCAGGGTAGCTGCATTGCCATGTTTGCAATGTTCTTTGTCTCCCTCGAAGCTGGGATAGGTTGGTTTCTGGGCAGTTTAGCTTATGCTGCTTTTTCTGCTTATGCCCACCAATTACAGCACGAAAATCCAACCAAGTGCTTTTGGATGAAAATGCCCGTGCATTACGTCCATCACAAATACGGGATGTGGCATCACAATTTTGGTTTAGCTGTAGATTGGTGGGATCGGGTGTTTGGCACTTACAAACCCGTAGAATGGCTCACGGAAGAAGAAACTAGTCAACCAGAACGCGGCTATTTACAACTACGCTGGTGGTGATATGACGATGTAAAACTTTATGCGCATAGTTAAGAGTGGCGCAGGTTGGCGGATTGGATTCGATCCAGAGGCAAAGGAATTTAAAGGTTTAGTAGGTGCTGAGGACTGGGCGATCGAACTGACGCAGGCAGAATTAGAAGATTTTTGCCGATTGTCTATGCAACTATCAAATACTATGAGCCAGATGGAGCGCGAATTGATGGATGAGGAAGCGATCGCCTGTGAAGCCGAAAGTAATTTTATCTGGATGGAAGTAGAAGGCTATCCCCACGCTTATAGCTTGCGACTGATTCTAAATACAGGTAGGCGAGTTGAGGTGAGTTGGGCGGCGGATGCAGTTCCCGATCTCATCCGAGCGGCTCAAATGCTGTTTGTTTTCTAAATAGCGCGATCGCAATTTCTTATGCTATGATATCTAAGCTGTGAAACGGGGCGTAGCGCAGCTTGGTAGCGCGCCACTTTGGGGTTTCAACTGTCACAAGCAACACAAGGCTTTCAAGAGTTAATTGCCAATACCTGCTGAGCTTTGAGTATGCGTTTTAAGTACGCTCCTACTCAAGAATTTGTCATTAAACTTCATTCAACCTGGCGTATTCGCCGTGATACTTCAAAGCTGCTTGATTGTATGCTAAGGCTACTTCTTCGACAAAACAGTAGTAACCTAAAAAGTGCTTTCTGCCGTCGTGCTTAATCCAAGCTCCGTACTTCCCCACAGCCTTATCGAAACTTACTCCTTTAAATCCGCTGGTATTATTCCTTGGCTGATTCGTGTTGAAGCGGTTTTGCTGACTGGTAACAACTCTAAGATTGACTAATCGGTTGTCAGTTTTAACGCCGTTGATGTGGTCTACTTGTAAGCCTCCAATGCGAATATTGTAGAAACTGTCTAATACCCAGCGGTGCATATAGATTTTGTGAATCCCTCTTCTACCATCGCAGCCTACGTAGCTGATGTCGCTCACGGCATAGCCTTTGTTATAGTGCCACTTCCAACGATTAACTGCTTCAAAAACCTCGTTGTCAACAATAGCCGTCTGCCCCTGCGTCAAATCAACAGTTTTCATTCTTTTGCTAGTTTGTTGAGTTCGGTGGCTACATCCATAACAGCAGTACCCCAAGCAAGGTCTTCTTGATTTAGTAGGTATGCGGCAGCGTTATCTAACTTGATGCCTCTCGACATTCCCCACCGATGTATTGACTCATCTCCCAGGCGCATAAAGAGTTTTGCATCACGGGCTATTACTGCATCGGTGTAATGCTTAAGCCAGATTTTTTGTTCTCGGCTGAATCCGTAGCCTCTGATAATTGCAGCTTGGATTTTCGGACTGAGCTTGAATTTACTGCTCATATGCTTGCCTCCTATTGAAGTCTCAATTGTCCTAGTCTTCGGCTTCTTCTTCCGAAATTTCTAAATTTTTATCCACCATGCTCGATAAATCTTTTTCAACCTTTGCCCTGACTGGTAGGGTGTTTATCTCTTTATCGTCTTCTTTAGAGGGTATATCCACATACCATGATGCGTAGATAACTGCGACATTTCTCATGGCATCTATTTATAATGATATCATGATACTATGGAATGTAGTAGTGTTACGGGAGAAATAGAGATGTGATTAATTCAATGCCTAGACCCAAGAAGTCAGAACCGCTAGAGTACGGCGAACTCAAAAAACCATATCAATTCACTATTACGGATACTGTGTCCAAAATGATTGACGATGTGGCGGATGAATTAGGTGTTACACGTTCTGATGCACTAGAGAGGGCGATTAGAGCTGGCGGGATGAAGTTGGCGCTTGACTATCAGAAAGAACAGGAAAGTGAGCAGAAATGATTATTGTGGATGCAGTTACGGGCAAGGTTAAGAAGACAGATGTGGACGACGAAGAAGAAGCAGTACCTATCGTTTGTGACGCAAACTGGTTTAATGACGAACATAAAGCTATTAACGAAAGCTACTACAACACAGTCCTTAGAGCTAAAGCTTTGGGAGAAGCACTAATAGCTAAGAAAGCCGAACTGGGTCATGGTAACTGGCTACCGTGGGTCAAGGAAAATCTAAGCTTCTCTCCAGATACGGCAGGTAATTACATGACACTTGCCGGGGGATGGAACAGATTATCAAATTCCGAACGCGCTCGGAATTTATCATTGCGTCAGGTGCTTAAAGAACTTAAAGAAGGAAAGCCTAAAGCCAGAGAGGAAAAGTGTTTAGACCAGAAGCTCGTTGCCGATAGCAGTGCAGAGAATAAGGCTAACCCTAGCCCAGATGCTTTGAGAATGAGAGAGAAGTACGAACCGAAGAATTCTCAAAGTGAGAAACCTTCACCTGTAAACAATACTGTAACTGCGGCGAATACAACAAAGGATGAGTCAGAAGAGGATGACTCAAACTATGTTAAATATGAATTGGATGAGTCCGATTGTCAAACTAAGACGATTGATACTAAGTCTACTGATTTAGAATTAATAGACCTTCATATTCGTAATCCGAATTGGAGCGATGAAGAACGCAATCTTTATAGATATCGTTACTCTAGACCTATTGTTATTAATGTAATGAAGCATCCAAATCTCCGTAAGTGGGCGGAGAAGGAAGGGATATTTTTATATACTGGTTATGGCGATAGCAAAAAACATGGGCTAGTAGGTAATAAGAAATGGGGAAATCCTTTCTACAAGTTCGACCATAAGGATGACAAAGCAAGAGCCGAGGCTATCGAATCCTACAAGAAACACTTCCATTCTCACCCAGAGTTGTTTGACTCTATTGAAGAATTGAAAGACAAAGTATTAGGGTGTTGGTGTCATCCTAAGCCCTGCCACTGTGATTTTTTGGTAGAGCAGTTTATCGCCAAGCAGGATGAAGAGGAAGAAAAGGAGTATCAACAAGCTCTATCTTCCAAAGAGTTAAACAACTACAATTCATACAAGCTCTATCTATATACACCTAGCAACGCTGGTGGTGACGATGAAGAAATAGATTCTATATATGTGTCTCCTAGACTCCTAGAATACTTCAAAAAATTATCTGTCAAATACAATGACGACAGAGAAGGATTGTTATATAGCATCCTAGAGTTTGCAGAAAATTTTGAGCGACTCAATAAACAACCAGATTCTTATCTTGAAAAGCTAGCTCAAGAAGCAGCAGAAAGAGAGCGGCAAAACATAAGGAAGTTAGCAGAGAATCTTAAAGAAAGCCCAGAATACTGTGCTGAACGCCTCTATAGAGCTAGATTTGTCATGGGAACAGATGAGACAAATACAGTAGATTGTTCCAAGAAATCACAACCTATCGTCCCAATTGAAAAGCCCCAGGCTATCGTCCCGAAGGAGGTCTATGACGATACCACAGGCTATCCAATAGAAGCTTTTGTGACTGTGTACAATGTCCCTGGCATGACGGTAGGATTTCTGACAGAAGCTATTAACAATAAAGCTATCAAAAATTTCCTTTCTGGTAAGTGGACTTACGACAAGAAGAAAAAGCGTTTCTTTCCTATTACCGATGCTAGTTAACACACCAGCCCTAGTGAAAGACCTGCTGGCGCTGCTCCCTGATGTCTTGCCCAGCGTATCTATCTTCGAGTTGAAGGAGTTGCCGCGCTCCTCTGCCTGCTACCTGTGGACTAAAGAGGATGAGGTTTTATACGTCGGCTTGACCGGAAATATGCACTTTCGTTGGAACAATCCCAGACCAATGAAGCTGGAACAATTGCGTAAAAGAGGAGCCACTAGGGTTAGCTGGATAAGCCTGAAGCAGGGCAGGCGTTTTGATGAAATGGACGACGAGAAAATCCTAGAAGCAGTTTTGATACAGTTGTATCAGCCACCGCTAAATATCGAATGGCATCCTGGTAAGAAATTCCTATGGGCAGACCAAAAAAGACCGAGCCGGAAGTTGTGCTAGATGCTACTAAAATCAAAGCACAAATAATTTTGGAGGGAATATGATTTCTGTTAAGATTTTGCCGTAGTCTTATCTATAATTGTTATTTCCGATACATAATCAGAGGTGTAGATAAATCTTTACACCTAGCCTCTTGGCACTAACACAGGAGGCTTTACTTTGATAGTTCTTCAAACTCAATCAAGACAAGGATTCTAGCTCTAATGACTTTTTGGTCAAATCAAAAGCCGAAAAAATTATTCACAAATTTAGCTTGAGAGCCAACGTACAACACTATTTAATAGTAAGAAAAAACCTCTTGTATGCAATCAAGAGGCGTTAGGAGATTATGCACTTATTGAGGACGACGACGAGAAGAAATAGTAGCTAAATATAAAAGATAAAATATAGGTGGAAGTTACACACATTCTAACAAATTACCATGTCAGAAATAACGCTAACTGCTCACCAAATGCAGCGTCTGGACTATCAGCCTACGATTGTAGACCCCACTACCCCGTCTACCGTTCCAGTCAAAAGATACAGAATTAAGGGAACTGGATTTGTTGTGAATCAAATTCCCCCTGACGCAAATCTGGACGACTTAGAAGAATTCTAAAAGTCTATCTTCGGCTTACCTTCCTGTGGTTTAGTGTTGCCAGTATCGCTCTCAAACTTGAGGTTAAGGTTAGAAGTACCGTTACTATTAGCCCAACTCCAATTTGTCTTTGAGTCGCGTTTGAAATCTGGGATTTGTAGTTCAAATCTTTTGGGCGTATCGCCATTGTTGGAAGTTCTAGACATTGTTTTTACTCCTATCTTTACTATCTCTATTTTCTCTTATCAACCCAACGTTACGATAAATTGATAATTGGCGAAGGCTGATGCAGCGCTCTCTAAGACTCTCACCACACCACCTTGGTGCATGTCAAAACGGTACAAAGTGTTAACTGGCAACAGAAATCCGTTAGTGCCTGATGGGGTGGAAGAATCTAGCGTGACACGGCATGGTTGTCCCTCAAAACTTATCAATACACCAGTGGCAGTAGACGGCAGTGTAGAAGCGGGTGCCGAAGTTGGGTGAGAATTACCTGCCGAAGTTAGCTGAGAATCACCTGCCGAACTTGGTGGGAATAGGGTGCCGAAGTTGGGTGAGAATTACCTGCCGAAGTTTGTGAAATTTTGCAATCGGCATCGGTAAGGCTGGTAATGACGCTGATGGGTACGAACTTATTGTGTTTAAGCGCGTCCTTCAAGCGCATGACCAGGATTGCTTTATCAGCAGCAGCCAACGTCTCTTTAGATACCTGGTTATAGCTCTGGCTCCTGATAGCGCGATGCTGGTGCGGTAGATGTCGGCTGTTGATTCCCTGTTTCATTTCATCTCCAAAATAAGTGCAAGTCCTAATCCCAAGACCACATGACTAAGCATTCCGGTCTACCTTCTTGGCGGTGTACCAAGCAGTTATACGGTCAGCATTCTTGGCATAGTCGTCAGGTGACAGCTTATCAATCCAGCTCTGGCGCAGGAATCCTCTAGGAGTCAGAGCGGAATTGCTAAAGCCTTGAGTATTGCGCTTCGACGAACCTCTAGGATTATCGTTAGTGAGTCGGCTCGGCTGCTGTCGTTGCTGAGCCTGTTTCCGAGCCTGGGCTTGCTGTTGCTGTCGCCGATAGGAGACACGCTGATACAGCGCCCACAATCCAGCAGGATTATCGTACGGCTCCCGCTCCAGTGGAGATAGTGACTCGAATTCGTCGATGACATCGTTCAGGATGGACGACCACTCAGTATCGCTGGCTTGCGAGAAGTAAGTGCGCCGCATATGGTTCACATCCCCCAAAGCTGCAACATAATCGTAATCACCAGCAGAATCATCACTGCTATCAGCATTTGGATTAGGAGCGAGGCTAAGACTGTCAGCATCTACATCGTCATCATCGGTATTCGGTATTTGTTTTTGGGATGGTGCGCTCGGCATTGCTGCGGGTGTAGATGCTTGCCCAGTGAAGCTCATCTCAATCAGGCGCAGGTCATCAGGCGTTAGTTTGTGGTGGTAGACGTAAGCCTTAGCCGTGTCTTCATCTAGTCCCCACACCTCATTAGCTAGCTGTAATTGCTGGGGAGATAATCGCATACTCATATATGCATCGTCATCGCTATCAAGATACGCTTGAAATGATGGTGTCTCCCAGCCATATTCGAGACTAGTAGCGACTAACCTGGCGTTCGCTCCCTGGACTTGCTCGGCTTGCTCCTGTGGTTGCTCGGCTTTTTGTTTCTGGATTAGATATTGCTCGTAAGCAATTTCTTCTTGCGCGCGCGTGTCTACTGGCTTGGCTTGTTCTCGCGGTTGGATGCTTGCCCAGGTGTCGTTTTCATAGAAGTTGGGAATGTAGCCAGGGTCATCCTGCGGCTGGTCGTATTGTGTTGGAGATTGTAGCTCGGCGCTCAACTCCGCTCCCAACTCAACGCCGTATTTTTGTGCCATTGCCGCAGCCGTCTGCATTGACTGCGCTACTGCTTGCTGTTCGTTCATGCTGGCTCCTGCGGCAAATTCTTGGCTATGCGCTTAGTGATAGACTTGACCATTTGCTCCTGCTGCCGTTCCTCGCGCTCGGTGAATCGCTTGAACTTTTCCGTATTGGGATTGGGAGGAGCGACATAAATCTTGTCGAATGCCCTATCCACAGCTTGATGAATGCCATCGTCGAGCGATAGTTGGAAGTATTCGCACAGACGGAAAAACTCATTGTAAAGCCGAGTAGGAATCATGAAGGTGCTGCAATGCTTGGTCATAGTACTCGACTTACCTTCAACCATATTCAGTATTGACTTGACTGGAATGTACTTGCGGAAGATGGTAGATTCCACGGTGACATAATGCTCAACGCTACCACCTACCTGCTTGAAATTCTGGGTCAAGCACTTCTGAAGCGGAACCTTTCTGGTTGTCTTGTACCAAGATTCTTTCGACTTCGGCTCTTCCGTGCGCACCACTCCACGACTGTCATTAATTAAATCTAAGATTGCCTGCGATAAGAATGCGTCAATATCTTGTTGCTTCTTGACCTCTTTGAATGTAGTTTCGGGCAAGCAATATCGCTGACTGATAACCTTGCTATCTTTGAAATCCTCCATCTGGCTGAATGGTGGTGGTGGCTCCGGCTTCGGTTGCATCATGGCTCTGTCTGCTAGGCGTTTTACGGGTGGCATTGTTTGCTGTTTCCTCCAAAAAATTTGTACTAGGTATCTGAGCTGGGGACATTATCACTAATTACTCGAACATTTCCACCAAAGGTTTGACGTTTAATCTCACAAGCCTGGTAGCCTTCAGCAGTAACGTATTGAGTGTCGAATTTACGCAACTGTTCGGGGCTGAGTCCGGCTTTGTTATAAAGACGTTTACCAATCTGGATGTATAAATGCTGTTGCTCTGGTGGAATGTCCTCCATCTGGATAGTCCCAACCCTGCCCATCGGCTTGACGCGGGTACGACTCATGCTGACATTGGCTTCATCTCCACCACTCGTTTCTTTCTTAGACTTGGACATCGCTCGACGAACCTCCTAGCTGTTGAACCATCCCAGCCTCACGCATGACCTGCATTAACACCTCCCTGGGTACGGCTGTGAGCATCTTGGTAAACTCTGCCATCCGAGCCGACTCGCCAAACTCCCTAGTCTGCTGCTCTTGTGCGCGCTGCTGACGTGCTGCCACTCTTACAGCCTGTTGCCGTTTGTGGTTACGCATCTGCAAGACCTCATCAGGCGACCACACCTCATAGTCATCGATAGAGTTGCCACCGCCAGCCTTGCGCCGCACTACCCATCCTTCCAAGCTCTCGCCCATGTTGTAGCGCCGAATCATCTCCAGCTTTTGGGCAAGCCTATCCCATTCATTTGCATAGCGACTGCTGAATTTCTTCTGAAGCTCGGCGCTGCGAGATACAAGTGGCTCATCTGAGCGAGGATGCTCCCGAATTGATGCATTGTCGTGAAAGGCTGGCTGATATCGCTCCCTGTCTAGCACCACAGCATTCATGCTGCCTACAATCGTTGGAGGTGGCAGCGTTCTATTAACTATAATCTCTGCTTCTATTTGCTCCGTACTCTTGTGAGCATCATCGGCATAGAACTTGTCAGGGTGAAACCACTTTCGTTTCTCAAAATCATAGTGATAGCCAGACCTGACGAGATGCTGCACCCGCTCGTTATCAACACTTATACCCAACTCTTGAAGTTGCACTAAATCTGCCGCTGAAATCATGATTTCCTAAACCCTGCGTTAATTAATTCCTCGTTAGTCTTTTGTAGCTGCTTAATCTGGTAACGCAACTCTTGCACATCCTGCACTAGCGACCGTCTCCGAGCATCAGCCAGCGTGAGCTGCAACCGCAATTCGTCAGGAGTCTCCAGCTTCAAATCTTTAGCATATTCGTGATAGCTAATCTTGTGTTCTCGCTGGGCGTATTGCGTGACAGCCTTATATAAAACCGAGGACACCGAGCAATGCTCGATATCTGTAGCCAGGTGAAACACGAATGCCCTCATGATTGGGTCAACATGCCATGTATACACATATCTTGATTCTTTCTTGAATGGTCTGGTCACATCTAACCCAATATCCAATCAGTGGTATATCTGTATTGTATAACAAGTATAACGCTTTATCTGCCGGACATCTAGCAGAGTAGCAATCTATGGATTATCTGCTACGATACACGAAACACTCAATGATTAGGCAGCTAACTATCTAGCGCGATGATGGTGAATGGATTATTGGAATTCTTGAGTATTTGACTAGTAGCGAGAGATTATCGCCATGCTCTACAAGTGCAAACCACAATCTCACTGTAAACGTTGCCAGTGATAACCAGCTTTGACCCTGCGAGTACGCATTGAGTACGCCTGTCAGCAATACCCAAGCACAGCAATGGTGAGTGTCACTTATTGGAAGTAGCACTCACGCAATCATCGGTATTTCAGGAGTTGCGTATCAAGAGATACAGTATGGCTATTGCTAGCGATTGTTATGCCTTGCTTCCCCTTCACAATATTCAGGCTGGCTATGGGGGGATGGAATATCTGGGACTCCTGTATTGCATTGCAACTACAATATTTGTGCTACGGAGAGAATATCTGTGACTCCGCGCTTCACTTCGTTTCGCTTGGTACGGAATGTCTTGTCCGCGCCATTCTTTTTTAATATTCTCAGTAGATAATCAGCATCAACTTTAGTGTGTCAAGAGATATTGTGACAGTTATTAAAGTGTCACAAAGTAAGTATGCCTTTCTAAGTATTCTTTAAGACAGATGTGGTTAGGTACGATTAGCAACTATGGGTATTAGGAGGGAGTAGTTGAGGAGTTAGTTTGTCGTGGAGAGTGACCTTGACAATTCCAAACGAGGTTTAATTCTGATAGTTGAAGATGGTGCGGATAATTTAGCACTGATTATCGAGATACTTGAGATAATGGGCTTTCCACTCATCACTGCTGAGGATGGTAAGACTGCAATAGCTATGGCACGACAACACCAACCAGACTTGATTCTACTAGACCTGATGTTGCCTGATATGGATGGTGTAGAAGTTTCTTGTCATCTCAAAGAAGATGAGCGGACAATGGAAATTCCAATTGTCGCTGTAACCGCTTTAGATGACGAAGAAAATAGGCAACGTTGTATAGCAGCAGGATGTGCTGACTTTGTTGCAAAACCTATCGACATTCAACTTCTAGAAACGGCTATTAAACGCTGTCTTTCTTAAGCACCACAATTAAGAAATTCATATTATACAACCCCTTCATTTTGATGGGCAAGAGGTATGTTAGTAGTATTTTTGAAGACAGATTTCAAAGTGTTACACAACTAGGCTTAGAGATAAGACTAGGGGTTTATAACAGTTTTAGCAGCCAAATTGTAAAGAAGTAATTGTACTAATCGTACTTCGTAGCCGACTGCTTCTCATGCTCAACCAATACAAAATCAAACTTTTAATAATCAATGCACAAAGAAACTTTAGTCTTGGAGCTAGAACCTGAAGACCTAGAGTTGTTAGCTAATGCTGCAAGAGAAACCGGAAAATCTAACGAGCAGCTTATTGCAGCGGCTATAAGGGCTATGTATGGTAGCGTCAACGATGAAGCCATCATAGCCTTCTTTTACACTATAAAAGCTATCATCAGAAGCTCTTGTGAGATGTCTGAGGCGGTTCAACAACAAAAGGAAGTGATACATCAAATTTCAAAGACACCATGAGTCGCTAATTGACTTTTCAGCCCTTGGGTAGTTGAATCACTCGTAGTCTTGAGAAATGAATGGGAGTAGAACCAACGAGGTGCATCTCATGTGGGTGAGGAATCACGCTGGCAAGTGCCGCTTTTAAATGAAAACACGAAGAAATTTCCGGTTGATGTCTACTTGTACTGCGGCAGCTTGTACGATAGATGGCTGCTGATTACTCACTACTACTTAGGAAATGCTATTCTTCTTGCCCGTAGAGCTGGGTCATTGAATTTGTTTGTGTTCCCGCAAGATGTTGACCCTAGAACAGAAAAACTGGAGTAACTAGCGGGATTAGCCTTACATCTGGTTCAGCTAGGGCTACACCATATACTATCATGATGAAAAATTGGCTGTGAAACCTTCGATAGAAGTTAGTCGTAGCAGGATTAGATATTCTTCTACTAGGAAATCATTCTCCCAATTGTCATGTATGAAGCTGCGACATCTACCCACGCACTAGAGCAACATTCCCTGAAGTTGCAAGAACATGGACGCAAAGTAAAGCAATGGGGCAGGACATTGCAAGAACGTAGCGACAAATTGGCATTGTCACACGGTCTACTTATCGAGGAATGCGGTAAGGTGATTCAGCGCAAAGCAGAAGAAGCGCTTGTCTACACCCAAGTAGCGATAGAACAGGAGGATTATTCTCCGGCTTTGATAATGCTGATTACACATACGCAATCGGAAGCAAGAGCTGCATTTATTCAAGCGATTACCATTTTCGCCCAGATGATGCAAAAAAGAACCAAGTTAGTCGGGAAGCATCTCTAGTTATGCATTCTAATCAACAAATGCTTGTGACAAACAACTCCACCTACTGGTTGAAGCAAAATACGTTTCCGTATAGAAATATTAAATTTAGACAACATCGGTCTTCCATGTTGTTCCTATCAGCTTTTCCTACCACCCGTTCCCACTGCGGCGCTAGTTGGTAGGAATTTTTTTTTTGGTGCTTATTGATTGAATGCGAATGTCCTTGTCCGGCATCGCCTATATTTCCATTATCCACATAATAGTAATCGCACTAAGGTGTTCCCGCTGCAAAACTTCCCAGGCACTAGATATTGATTTGTAACGGTAGGCATCAGCATAGCTCCTAGTCCAGTAACCGTTACGTCCGCCAGTCCAAAAGAGTTCGATACCGTCAGCTTCAGCGCAGACAATGTAAGACTTCATAAGGTGATGCCGAAGTAAGCACCTGGATAATTTATGACTGCGTTTAAGTGCGTCAGGTGTCGTACTACCTACTGTACTATTTTTGGCTTCGCACCATGTATCAGCATTTCTCACCACATATATAAATAAATCTTCAAGAGGAATCTACAGACCTCTCTATTTTTTTCTAACCAGCCTGCCACCTCGCCCAGCCTGACTACTGGTAAGCAGTTAGTTTTACCTGTGACCTGAAACTAGACCGCTAATTTCACGGCTGAATCAAATGCTCTGGGGGGCTGTTGATATTCGACTCTTAAGTGAGTCTGTGCTTGGTCTTACGCTCGCTTGTGGTAAAGACAGGTGTAATGGTCTTAAGACCGCTTAGAGGCACGTCTATAGTGCGGTAATTGACTAAACTCGTGACTGTCACAATCTGAGATTTCCTATCCAAGGTATCAGCTTGTGGAATCACCGTATGGTTGACGAAGCTCTTGTTCGCGCATTGTACGATACGCATCTTTTTGCCTGCCAAGACATCTTCCTCTATTTGGGTGTGTGACGATTGCTGCTCCTGAACTGTAGCTTCCTCCTCCTGCGTTATACACGCTTGCCTGAGCGGGAAGTTGGAGTAAAGGTCTACCCTTGCATTTTCTCGCAATAGTCGCGCTCGTCCTACTGCCTGCGTTAGCCCCTCCTGTATGAAGAAGAATTGCAAGATGCGGATGTCCTCGCTTGCGTAAGTAAGGAAAGTGAATCTAAAGCCCCCATACTCTACAACACGATTCTGCATGGCAAAGTCTGACGGTTGCGTGTGTATACCGAGAACTTGAGCGTAAAGGATGTAAGTTATGGGGTGGATGTGTGGTGTCCCTACCACGATTAGGTCTTGCCCCTTGTAAGAGTCGTAGCCCATGACGTTTCCGAAATGCATTTCTTCGAGTGCCTGTTTGAACAAATGCTTGTGTTCGGCAAAAGTAATCACGTTCTTACCTGACTCGTTTATGTCGTCGAGAACCTGTTTCTTGCGGTCGGAGTCCGTAGCAAGCGAATAGCGGCTGAAGGAAAACTCGGTGTGTTGCCGCAGCAATCCTTTAAGCTGCACGTCAGATAAATCGTGAAATACTAGAGTATCACCGAATAGCTTGCGGTAAATAAATTCGTTGGCAGTGGCGCTCATGACAATAAAACGCTTCTTCTTGCGCTCCAAGCCCTGTAGAGTGCCAATTCGATTAGATAAGTAGTGAATCTGTAAATCCTTGGCTTTTCCGTTAAGGTACTGCTCTTTATCATGCTCGGTCACGGCATAACAGTCAGCACCAAGAAGCCCCAGAATACAGGAATCGAAAATAGAATTATTCGATACTTCTCGCTCGATAGCCGTGTAGTCAAAGAAGGTAAACTGCGGACGTAGGATTGCAGAGTTACACATTCCACTCAACACCATCTGAATGAAGTCTTTTAAAACTTGTGCATCCTTGGGATGAATGCCGTCTTGCACGTCTGAATGAGAGCGCACTCGCCGAGACAACGTTTCTAGGTCGGACAATTTAACCGACTTGATTTCTAGCATCGAACGCAGCGGGTCTTCATCAAAGATGACAGTATTAAGATGCTTGAACTCATGCCAGAAGCACATCTGATGCGTGGTAAGCGTAGTTATGCTGCTTGAATGAAGGCTGTGAAAACTCTTTAGGTAAGCCTTAACAGAAGGATACTCTTGTTCCAATGTCTTCAGGAAAGAATGAGCGCGTCCGTAAGCCCCTATTTTGTAAAGGTAATTTAAGTGTTTCAACGCGCCACTAGCCAGGTCGTGAGGTAGTTCGAGAGACTTGGTGTGTCGCACCATCATGCGCTTGGATACCTCGTCTTTGAGGTCGTGCGTAGGGAACGCTAGAACTACGTTGTTGAGGTGTAAAAGTGCTTCGGTCTTACCAAACCCTGTGGGCAGTAGGAAGACGTGATTTTTGTTGTCATGTAGAGCTGCTTGAAACTCTTTGTTAAATCTTTCTTCTGTTTGCTGTAGTGTCATAGTGGCTCTGGGTTCCTGTAGTCTTATGGGGGTGGTAGGGCGTTTTCTAACCTGCAATAAGTTTAGAAATCTGCGGTCTTCTGGGTAAGAGCTGAAATTCTCCAAACGCATCGGATAGTAACGGCGTTCTCGCAATGACTTCATCAAAGCAGTTGATGTAGGTCTGTCATTGTAGGTGTTGGCAGCGCATCGTTGAAACCAAAGCAGTCCCCCTTCGATATACATGAGATTCGATATCAGTCCCATCCTTTCGTGATAACTAAGCTGCCTGCCTTCCTTCAAATCGCGTAAAATCTTCACGTCAGCACAAGCCGCATCAAAGTCATAGTTCTTCACGCTCTCCAGATTGTGAGCAAACACGGGTTGCTCGTTCGCGCAAAAGGAGGGGTGTACATCGTCCGAAAGATAGTCATAAAAAGACTTTCGAGGATTTTTGCCAATGGAATTTTCAAAATCTATGGGAGAACCTTGAGGGCTATATATATTGTTATAGGGTTCGAGGTTCTTCCGAAGACTTGCCAAAAACTGTCTTTCATTTCCGCTCGAATGGCTTATCCCATAAGCGATGCAGCCATTTATCACCTCGTATAGTTTAGCTTCTGTTAGCACCTCATTTGGTTGGTATTCTATCAAAGATTGAGTACCACCATAGAATAAACGGGCGATATCACGAGCAGCAGGGTCACTTTCTGGAAATAAATACGGTAAGAGACGTTTTAAGAGGAATTCTGCGAATTTCTTGTCTGTAATAGGTTTGTCCAGAATCCACCCTCCCCGCCATTTCGGACAGAGTAGGGTATCGCTGAAGGTAGAGTAAGCAAAAGTGAAATCTAAGCCAAACTCAGCTAATCTGCTCCTTGCTTCTTCTAAATAGAATCCATTATCAAAGTCTTGACCTATCACCCACATCCCCTCCCAACTACCTACCGTCCTTCTGTTCCTGAAGAAGTAACTAGGTGTCCAAGAATGCCCGTTGGATATTTTCTCTACAAAAGTCTTGGGGTTAATCTTTCTGCGACTACGGGCAACTCTATTGTTGATTTCTGCCGCTGCCTTCTCGCTTGGCTTCTTCTCGTAACGAATTCTATCCAAGTGGATTTCTATTAAGATTTCATCATAGTTTTGATTGCAGCCGTTATTTTTGTGCATAATAATTTGTAGGTAAGCTTGAAAAAATCTTTACTTCTAACCTCTTGTGGCGCAAGAGGTTTATTGCTTTTCCGAGGTCAATACGGGTTAGCTAGATAATCCGGCAGTGCGTAAGGGTCGTGATGGATTAACCATATTGTTTTTCGCAACACCCTCCTCTCGAAATCAGCTTCCTTCTCCTCTTGTGATTTTCGGATTGATGCCATTGTCATTTGGAATAAACGCTCTCCTGTGACTAACTCGTTGCTGCGTATTTTTGCCGATGGTTGATTTTCGTTCGTCATGTTAGGCTAAAGCTTCAAGGTGGTTTTAGAGATTTTGCAAGGAAATTAGGGGGTAGGAGAGTTGGTGTTCTCCCACCTCTTTTTGCTATGCTGCTGTTTTTGATTTAGCTAGTTGATGCTTGAATTGTCGTTGCAATGCTTCAACTACTACGGAAGAGAAAGAGCGTTTTTGTTTGATGGCTTTTTGATTGACGAGTGCAATGAGTTCATCGGGCAAGCTAACATTTCGAGCTGACATCTTTATCACCATTGCTAACAGCTTGAACCGATACATTATGCCATATACAAAACACGTTTTATGGGTAAACAAATGACAGCTATTGTTCGATTGCTACCACGAGAGAATAATTTCGTCAGAACAAATCTGGTAATTTCGGCTTTTCGATTACTCCGGCATAGTGAGTAAAGAGAATCTCTACCGAATGTCCAGTTAAGCTAGCAACCTGGACAGGACTCAACCCAGATTGGAGCGCGTGACTAACAAAAGTGTGACGAGTATTGTAGGGGCGACGATATTCGACTCCAGCTCTCTTGAGAGCGGAATGCCAATACCTACGAGCAAAATTATCATCGTCAATTGGATAACCAGCAGGCGTAGTAAATACCAAATCCTCAGCATCTCCCCTTCCCAGCTCTACCAACATCTGCTTGACTTTGGGGTTGAGCGGAATGGTTCTAGCCTTATTAGTTTTGGTCGCTTTCCTGACTCCCTTACTCAGCGATTCGCCAATCCAAATCGTCGAGCAGTCATCAGCAACGTGCTTCCACTGCAATCCAATCGCTTCCGATGTCCGCACCCCAGTGCTGAAGAGGAATTGCACGTAGGGTAGATAGCCAGGAAACAGCTCGGAAAATGCCCTTAGAATCGCTTGAATTTCTTGTTTAGTAAATGGTCGAGGCGGTTGCTTGGGTGGCACTTTAATTGCTTTTACAGCCGTCTTCCAGTGGTTATTCTCCAACTTTGCCCAATCCCAACATGCACTCAAAAGCTGTAATCTTTCTTTGAGGGTTACAGGCTCGACTACTTGCTTAGAATACGAGCAGAAGCAGCTAACGTCATCAACAGCCAAACTCTTAGCTATCTTGGCGCTAATACCGCTCAACTCCAAATGGTTCAGCAGAGTTTTGTATTTTTGGACTGTCCGCCAGTAAACAAACTCTGACTTCCAAGCGATAAAGTCAGCAAACAACTCCGATATTGTTTTGGGTGTTTCCTGCTTGAGTTTGCCTGTAGCTGGATTGATTCGATATTTCTCAAATGTTGCGTCAAAGTTGCCAGCTAGCAAATCCATCTCGATTTGCTTGCCTATTAACCTTGCTTTCTTTCTGCCTTCATCGTTGTCATGCAAACCAAGGTGGTATGCTTTCTGTTTTCCATCGACTCTAAACCTGAGCCTGATACTATTACGAATAATTTCCATTGATACTGTTCCTTTCTTTGCTCTTGCCATTTGAGTATGTTTTTGAGTACGGCAGAGCAGATATTGGCAGTATCTTTCGGTCGAGTGATTGCTTCTCCACCCTATACGGTGCTATGATATCTAAGCTGTGAAACGGGGCGTAGCGCAGCTTGGTAGCGCGCCACTTTGGGGTAGTGGAGGTCGTGGGTTCGAATCCCGCCGCTCCGATTTAATCAAATCCTTTATACAGAAAGAGTTCTGGCGTTTTAAAAGCTGGAACTCTTTCTCTATCTATTCTCAATAAAGGGTGCAGTTTGGGTATGTTTGGGGCAGTTTTCACCAAAAATTGAGATAGGTTTGAGATATGGTTTTTCAGCATAAGTCGCTTATAGCACGCAATAGAGTCGCTACAGCTCAAGTGAATGAGCTTAACCGATCGTCTCAATCTATATCTCAATCTCGAAAAAAAGCTCTTAAAGGGACAGTTGTAGTCCAAGTGTTTAAGGACAGACTGCGGTTGTGTTGGAGTTATGGGAGTAAGCGATACTTTCTCTACATTGGGTTGCCCGATAGCAAAGTTAACAGAGGGGTTGCTGAACGAAAAGCCAGGCAAATCGAGGGTGACATAGCCACGGAAAACTTTGACTCCACGCTAAAAAAGTACAAATTTGACAGTCAGCTAGAGCGCGAGCGTAAATCTGTAGTATGTATATTCCAACAATTTACACAGGAGAGAGCCAAAGGCTTGTACGCTAGAAGCTTGGAAAAGTATGAAACTACACTAAATTACCTAACTCAATATTTTAAGGACAAACTAGCAGATACTATTAGTGCAAGCTGTGCCGAGCAGTTTGCGAAATAGTTAAGTACAAAAACATCTAAGTGATAATTGCGCTACAGTCTGGATTGGCGAAACTCTATCGCGTGGTGTGAGAAAATCAACTAAAACCAACCGCGCCAGAAGTCTTTCGCTCACAGCGAGGTTGCAAGCAATGTTATTGGCTAGACGACCTCAGAACCCAAACCCTGACGAGTTAGTGTTTCCATCTCCCAAGGGAGAAGCAATGGTTGACAATATTCGGTACAAGCTGAATAGAATTTTCCCTGAATTGTAATTCCATTTTAGGAGCTGAATAACGATGGCAGAAGACAGAATTAAGGTGATACGAGGATTTTCAGTCCGATAAGCAAAATTCGGTAATTCCTTTAAGGCAAAGATTTTGCAATCAAGTGGTTTTATCGACACCGAAATTCACACCGAATCGATCGGGTTATTATGAGGATAAAAGCAGCGCACAGCAATAACCGTAGGTAACGAGCAACGAGCGCGATCGCACTCTAGAATTAGATCTAGAAATAGACAAATTACCTCTATTGCTCTAACGGTTGACGATCTATCCTGAAAGCAGAATGAGCAGAAGCCACAGATGAGTCACTTTGTAGATTCAATTGGAATAGAAATCTCTCCAGATACACGAATAGCAAGGCGAATGCCATAGAACGGCGTTTCTAGGTACTGTTGGTCAATCAATCGCAGTAAGTTAACTCCTGCTCTGACGGTGTCTGCGGCTGATAGTAGAAGCTCGAACGTGCAATTCCTAGTAATTGACATTGTCTTACGATACTCAATTGAGGATGGTCAGTCACTACCAGGGTTTTTCGCTCTTCAATCCTAACTGTGCTGAAGAGTTGGCTAAAAAATCCCTCTCCACCTTCAACTGTCCAATCTGACGATACAACTCATCGATCTGGGCTTGTTGGCTCTCGTTGGCTTTACTCGTCTCACTCCCCTTTTCAAAAAGGCTACTGGCTTCATCCAACAACTGCCGTTTCCAGTTGTTAATCATAGTGGGATGCACTTCGTACTGGCTTGCTAATTCCGAGACAGTCTTCTCGCCTCGAACGGCATAAGAGCGCGGCTTTTGCTTTGAATTGCGGACTATACTGAAGAGCGTTTATTACTCATGAACTACTCTTAGCATGTTTTGAGTGGTTCAGAGCTTAACCCCCTGTCCAGTTTTTCGGTTCCACTTCAAGCTCAAGATGCACGGATTTTGCTGCTAGACGAACCGACAACCTATCTAGATATCCGCTATCAACTGGAGTTACTCGAACTACTCAAGCAGTTGAACTAGCAGCACGGATTAACTCTCATCGTCGTTTTGCACGATATCAACTTAGCCGCTCGTTACAGCTCGCGATTGCTTTACTCAAACAAGGCAAGCTTCAGTCCATTGGTACTCCCATTCGAGTGTTGACTTCAGCAAATCTTAAGGAAGTTTTTGGAGTACACGTAGCAATTATTGAAACTCCTGTTGGTCTGCAAATCTGCCCGCTAGCCCCGAATGTATAATTTCAGCTAGTTGATATTGATTAGCAATTACTGTATTGTTCTTAATGACACAGCAAAATGCCCAAAGATAAGGACACCAAAGCAGCGTGTCACCTTTGTCTGCAAGGCTTTTTCCTTCTGCCTTCTGCCATAGATCGAAAATTCTATGACCATGACTCTCAGCCAAGCGGATATCTGGGAACTGTACGAAACCACTGATTTTATTGAGACAGAACTTGCTGCCGATTTTTACGAAGTGAAGGGCAAAGCTCCCCAATTGTTGGGCGACGGACACTTCTGGGAGATCGATTTGTGTGAGGGGATCTGGCTGGGAATCAGTACTTGGACAAACCCCAACGTCTGTACTATTGCCTGTGAAGAACGGCAGCATGAAGTAGAAATTACTCTGTGGATTCCCACCCGTCGTCAGAATAGCCATTACACCTTCTTCGGCAGTGGCATTGCACCCAAGGAAGTCTGGAAATCTCCTGCCGATCGGGAAGGAATATTTCTCTCTATTGGCTTTGAGCCAGATTTGCTCAAGCGAATGTACAGCAATAGTTCCGGCGAGCTACCACCAGAACTACAAATGCTAATAACATCGAACGATTGGCAACAGTGTTGGCGCGATCGCCCGCTCGCTCCTGTCATGCACGCCATTGTGCGGCAGATCCAAGCTTGCCCTTATCAAGGACTGACAAAGCAGATATATCTGCAAGGGAAAGTGCTGGAGCTATTGGCACTTGGGATCGAACCGCTACGACTCGAACGAGCAGTAGTTCGAGATCGTCCGCTCAACCGCAACACTGTAGAGCGAGTTTATCAAGCTAGAGATATCTTACAGCAAAACTGTGCTAACCCTCCATCTGTAGTAGATTTAGCCCAGCAGGTGGGACTAGAGCATATGAAGTTGAAGCGAGGTTTTCGCGCCTGTTTCGGCACAACTCCCTTTGCTTACTTGCGTATGTATCGCTTAGAACAAGCACGATTGTTGTTGCAAGAAGGCAAATTAAGCATAGCAGCGATCGCCAACGAAGTCGGTTACTCTCATCTGGGGCATTTTGCCAGAGCCTTTCAAGACAAGTTTGGGATTACGCCTACAGAGTGCCGTCTGGGAAAGCAGATTATTTCCACCTGTAAATTATCCGTTGATGCCACTAGACTAGGAGAACGACCAGAGATGGGTGGGAACGAGCGTCAAAAGGAGCAA